>NZ_AMZS01000034.1:0-56288 GCF_000314615.1 Acinetobacter sp. WC-323 | reverse complement strand
TCAGTCACTGGATGAACACCTGGAAGCACGCTGCCAATTGCACCGCCGACCGTGCTAATACCGGTGTTGATAATATCGGTTTTCAGGCTTTCAACGCCTTGCAGTACATCAATACCAGACTGGATTACGCCTGTAACAGGATTGTTGCCTAGGTCACCGCCCGTAATGCCACCGATGATGCCTGTGATTGCACCTAAAGGACCGCCATCACCGCCACCGATACCACCCGTGATGCCACCAAGCAGGCCACCGACATCAGTCAGGTCACCAACTGCATGTTGAACCAGACCAGAAGCGGTTGAACCATTCGTAATCAGTGTGCCCACCACACCTGTAAGCGAATCAGCAGCGCCACCAATATCAGCACCTGCCAGATCAGAAATAGCTTCAAGTGTGCCTTTACGGTATCGCGAGAAGTTTCAAAGGTGAGGGTACCAGATTGGTCAGGTCAGTCACTGGATGAACACCGGAAGTACGCTCCAATTGCACCGCCGACCGTGCTAATACCGGTGTTGATAATATCTGTTTTCAGGCTTTCGACACCTTGTAGTACATCAATACCAGTTTGAATTACGCCTGTAACAGGATTGTTGCCTAGGTCACCGCCCGTAATGCCACCGATGATGCCTGTAATTGCGCCCAGAGGTCCGCCTTCACCACCACCGATACCACCGGTAATGCCACCGATGATGCCTGTGATAGAACCTAACGGATCGCCTTCACCGCCGCCAATGCCACCTGTAATACCACCAATGATGCCTGTGATTGAGCCTAAAGGACCGCCTTCACCACCGCCAATGATTCCACCGGCATTGGTCAAATCACCCGCAATATGTTGAACCAGCCCAGAAGCAGTAGAACCGTTGTTGATCAGTGTACCCACTACACCTGTAAGCGAACCGGCGGCTCCACCAATATCAGCACCGGCTAAATCAGAAATGGCTTCAAGCGTACCGTTTACAGTATCGCGAGAGGTTTCAAAAGTAAGTGTTCCTAAATCTGCAAGATCGCCAATCGGATGCTCGGATTGATGAACTGCCCCAATAATCGTACCTGCAACTGTATCAATACCGGTATTGATCACTTCTGTTTTTAAGCTCTCAAGGCCTTGTAGTACATCAATACCAGACTGAATCACACCTGTGACCGGATTATGACCAAGGTCACCGCCAGTAATGCCACCAATGATATTCGTGACCGCGCCAAGCGGGCCGCCTTCTGTACCCCCCGTAATACCACCGATAATGCCTGTTACAGCGCCTAATGGATTGCCACCAGCGCCCCCTGTGATACCGCCAACAATATTTGTAACGGCGCCTAATGGACCACCATCGGTTCCACCTGTAATGCCACCGATGATATTTGTTACCGCGCCTAGCGGATTGCCAGTAGCACCGCCTGTAACTCCTCCAATAATATGTGTGACCGAATCAAGTGGACTACCGCTTGTTCCGCCTGTCACACCACCAAGAATATTTGTCACTGCCCCGAGAGGATTGTTGGCTGCTCCGCCCGTAATACTGCTAACCGTATTGGTGAGTGTATTGGTTGAAACGATATTGGTAATGGTAGAGAGAGACAGGGGAGCGAGGAGTGAACCGCCAACATGTGATGTTGAGTTATTACTATCGACGAGACTCGAAGTAATGCTTTTAATGGGTGATAGAAGACTTTTAAAAAGCATAATGATACCTATATTCTTAAAGTTGTGTTGTTCTAAGTAATTATTAGCGTGCTATGATTATTTTGTGATTAAAGTCACATTAATCGCTTTTAGTGTTATATGTGGCAATTCTTTTGTCAATCTGTAACGTGATTGAACCGGATTGTTAAATTTGAGTTTAAGTTGCTGAATTATATTTATTTTATTCAGAAAAACATTCTATTAAATCTACATGTGTATTTTATTTAAAAATAGCTTGCTAATGTTTTTTTAGTTTATTTAATCTGTTTTATCAGGTAATTAAAGCCCTGTTTGAGCTTAAAAATGGTATCCAAATAAGTAATTTTTAAAATTTGTTACTGCTTTGCAAAAAAATATTTCTAATTTTTTTTAGTTAATAAATATCAATATGTTAAATTTTTTCTTAATTCATTTTTTTTAAATTAGCATAAATCTGAAATCATAGTATTCAGTATATTTTGGGAGTGTTATTAAATAAAACTTATTAATCACAGATGTGTCAGATGGGGATAGGTTAAGTGATTTAATGAAATTAGGGAGAGAATCGGAAAGTATTAAGGTGATTGTGGGTGTATTTTGTTCAAAAGACATTAGTATGCTGAATCTATAGCCAGTTGATCACTCATGCTTGAAAAAGGCCTTATCTTTTACCAAAAAGTGCGTATAATGCCCTCCATCAAATATGCGCTCATAGCTCAGCTGGATAGAGCACTTGGCTACGAACTAAGGGGTCGGGAGTTCGAATCTCTCTGAGCGCACCAATTTGAAAAAAGAAACCGCTTAAATGCGGTTTTTTTGTGTCTTAAGTTTTTGCCTTGAGTTTCTGTACAAATACCGCATTCCCACCAACCGCAGGTAGCACGTCATGATAAGGCAGGCTTCGCATTGCCCTGAGTAAAAAAGGTGCCTTTTCATCGATTTTCATACTTGTTGTCATTTTAAATAAGGTCCCTTGATCTTGAGCAGCAAGGCGCATTTCCCCTTTGATAAAGCGTAAGTCTCCGCCATTGGCATAAAAATGATTCTCAGTCGTGTTGGGATAGTTAAAATGCAGTTTAAAAGCAAAGGGAATATTGATCACGCCCAAACCCACATTGACCTGTAGATCTGCATCCTGGGCCTGATTCTGAACAGGTGGCGTGACCACTTTTTTGATCTGGCGGGGGAACAGTTCCTGATAGGCATTAGGACTCAACCATTTTTGTAAGGGTTGAGGGGATTGCGTATAAAAACGATAGGTTGTGGTAAAGCGCATGGCTTCACGTCCATGGGTATAGAGTACACTGGTGGGCGCATGTAAAAAGCTCACCGGCTGCTGGGCATTCTGGCTCAGTTGCGCGATTTTTAGCAATTGTGCGCGATTCAGTTGCGGGCTGGGAATTTGTCCGGCATTCAGGGCGATTATATTTTGCTGATTAAAACGGTTTCTGAGCGCCTCCATTACAAAGGCATTGGTACCGCTGGGAATGCCCAGCTTGACTTCAGGAATGGCATTCAGAATTTTCTTAAAAATAAATCCCTTGGGTTGGTTCAGATCTCCCCATTGGGTTAAGGTGATTAAGGTGTGGTGTTCATCTAGGGCAAACCATTCAAATTTACCTACGCCATAAGGAATAGGTGCATCAATCACCAGACTGGAAATACTATTGGGTTGAATCTGATGCTGTAAGGTGACATCTTCATTGAAGTTCAGCACGGGAATAGGTGTCGGGATCGAGACCCGATATTTCATCTGTACAATATTGCCTGAGTGTTCCAGGGCTTTGGCGGATTTCAAGGTCGGGAATAAACCGACATATTGATTAAAATCAGTTAAGGTTTTGGCCACCTGCTGGGCGTTGACGGGTACAATCATCGCAGCCGAACTGAAACTCACGCTGGGTTGAGGATTGGTTTTTAAGGTGGGGAGTGCCGTTTTTGTGACAGGATGTCCATAGATAAAAATCGTGTTTTGGGTATAACCTGCCAGTATTTTGGGGTTGTTTTGAAATGGCTGTAAGGCACTGGGGATATTGTCATTCCAAGACAACAGTTGAGCAAAACAACTTTGTGTTGTGCCTAGAAAAATACAAGAGATAAGTAGTCCATTCAAATAACGCATCACATTCCTTTGGTTTTTATTCGTGATTTGGCGGGCAGGAATGAACACCCTGTGATTGAGTGTATTCATGCCCATTATTAATAAGATTTTTTAGCGTTAAAAAATAGTCGTATTGTGTAAAACTTCGCCAGAAACTTGATTGGATTGGTTGAGCATATAAATATATATGCAGGCGATTTAACAACAAAAGTCGATATTTTGCAGTACTTTAAAATCAAAGCGTCGGGATAAATTGATATAAAAAAAGAATCATCAAGTCAGCTTAAATCGCAGATTGAAATTTTGTATCAAAACGCCAGAAAGGTGATTTACCTGTGAAGCATTTATGTTCTAATAGGTCAGTTTTTTTCAAATGTTAGAAATCAAAATGTCTGAACAACGTCCAACGGTCTCTGTGCGCTATTATCTGAATCTGGAAGAATCACAAGATGGTTTTGCTCTGGTCACTTTTGGTAAAAAGACCTTTAGCCGTTTTCTAACACCCGTGATTAGTATCGCGATTATCCTGTGGGGGATTTATTTAGGCTTCTCTGGAGTCGGACGCTATTATGTGGCGTTGGGTGCGTTCTTTCTGCTGATGCAGGGCGTAATGCGCTACTGGTTATTGCCGATGTTATTCAAGCGCCAGTTTGTCCGTTACCAGTTCGGTAAAAGTGAACAGGGGGTTGATTTATATCAGGATCATTTTGAACTGTACGCAACAGGCAAAATCCAGAGAACTCAGTATACCGAGGTGCAATCTTTTGCAATTGGCAAACTGACCTATATGCTGGAACTGAAAAATCATACCGTGATTATTGTACCGAAACGTGCATTTGCAAATACTTCAGATCAAACCAAATTTGAAAATAGCTTTAAAAAGTAAATTTATCAGCGGTTCAAAGAACAAGGAACATTCATGAGTACACGTCCTTCAAAAATTGTGTGTGTCGGCCGAAATTATGCAGAACATGCCAAAGAGTTAGGCAACCCTATTCCTGATCGTGCGATCTTATTCATCAAGCCACCAAGCAGTCTGAGTCCTTTATCACAGGGAATCAGCTGGAATCAGGCTTTAGGGGAGTGTCATTATGAATGTGAAATCTGTTTAAAAATCACCCATCCTCTATCTCAAGAAACGGATCCGGCCAAAGCTTTGGAAGCCGTTGGTGCATTGACCTTGGGGCTGGACTTAACCTTGCGTGATTTGCAAGGGGATTTAAAAGCCAAAGGCGAGCCATGGGAACGAGCCAAAGCCTTTGACGGTGCCTGTCTTCTGGCAGACTGGATCGAAGCGGATGAAATTGGCGACTTGCAGGAGCTGGAACTCATTTTCACTATTAATGGGGTGGAGCGTCAGCATGGATTTAGCAAAGACATGATTCGGGACATTGGCGCGCTACTGGTTGAGATCAATCAATGTTTTAGCCTGGAAGCAGGAGATGTCATTATGACCGGTACACCAGCAGGTGTCGGCGCTTTACGTGCCAATGATCAGTTGACCATGAAACTGATTACCCAGTCTGGTGAATATGACTGGGATAGCTTTGTAAAAGCAGAATAAAAACAGCAAGATAAAAAAAGCGCTGCTCGATAAATAGCAGCGCTTTTTTATTGAAAGACCTGATTATTTATGCACTATCCAAGCAAGGCTTAACTGCCTTGATAGAGCTTGCGGAACTGGTCAGGGGTGAAATGCATCCAGCGTTTAAACATATAAATAAAAGCGGATGAGCTGGCATAACCCAAATCCAGCGCAATACTTTCAATGGTCTTGCCCTGATTGAGCATCGACATGGCTTTCATGACTTTTAATCGCTGCCGCCATTCATGCAATGACATGCCCAATTCTTTCTGGCTATAGCGGGCCAGCGTGCGTTCGGTCATGTTGATCATGTGTGCGAGCTGTTCAAGGGTGCT
Organism: Acinetobacter sp. WC-323; assembly: GCF_000314615.1. NCBI lineage: Bacteria > Pseudomonadati > Pseudomonadota > Gammaproteobacteria > Moraxellales > Moraxellaceae > Acinetobacter > Acinetobacter sp. WC-323. The sequence goes on along the minus strand of NZ_AMZS01000034.1, from coordinate 50,604 downwards.
GTTGTCGGCAGGAAATTCATGTAAATGGCTCAGAACCTTAGCCAGTGCCGGATGTTGCGTGGTGGGCAAATAGCTGCCGACCAGTTCAGCATGGGTCAGTGCGTCCAGTAAAACCTGAAGTAGGCGGATATATTCGGGATCGTGTTCTGAAAATGTCGTGTGACGAAGATGTTCCAGCAGCGCGGAAACCAGCGGTGCGGATAGTAAAATCCCGGCCTGTTGTGGCATTCGTTGACATAATGATTCATGAATATAAAGCGTACAATAGGTCACATCATTCCGGTTAATCCCGCTATGTTGCAGATGCGGCGGCAACCAGATGCCATAAGGCGGCGGGGTAAGGTAATTGATCTGCTCAATATTGACTTCAAGCACCCCGTCAAAGGCATAAATAAACTCTCCCCAAGCATGCGCATGTTTAGGATAAAAAGTCTCTGCAGGCGCATCCCGAACCCGTAACCATAAAGGTGCCGGAATATCATTGTAGGTTGGAATGGCCTGAAAATCCTGAATCCGTTGTGCTGACTTTTTCATAAGATGAGAATTGCCCGAAAACACGCATATCTTGTCAGATTTTCACTATATCATGAAAATCTGACAGCCTTATATTGGTGCTCAAATAATAGAATCGGGAGCGTGCGATGGATGAGCGCAAAGCATTAGATGCAACTGCATCGGGCCTGATGGTCGTACTGTGTATGATCTGGGGCTTACAACAAGTCATTTTAAAAATGGCAGCTCCCGATATTTCGCCCTTAATGCAGATTGCATTGCGGTCAGGTTTGGCTGCAATTTTGTTATTACCGTTGCTGTATCTGGATAAAGCCAGTCAGTTATTCAATCGCCAGAATCTCAAGGCAGGGGCACTGGTCGCTTTTTTATTTTCTTTGGAGTTCTTTTTGCTGGCGCAGGCATTGCAATGGACATCAGCATCTCATGCGGTGGTGCTGTTGTATACCGCTCCCATTTTTGTGGCTTTGGGGCTGCACTGGAAGCTGCCTTCCGAGCGTTTAAGTGTGTTGCAGTGGAGCGGTATCGCCCTTGCATTTTTAGGGATTGTGGTCACTTTTATGAGAGCAAATCAGGGTGCTACCCAGCTAGAGCAGCAAATGTTATGGGGTGACTTACTGGCTTTGGCAGGGGGGATTGCCTGGGCGGCAACCACGATTACCGTACGTTTATCTTCGCTGGCACAGGCCGCCGTTACCCAAACCCTGTTTTATCAACTGGCAGGCAGTTTTGTATTGCTGTTCGGCTTGGCGTTTTTTCTCGGACAAGCCACCATTCATTTTACCCCGCTGGTGATCGGCAGCCTGGCCTTTCATACCCTGATTGTATCCTTTGCCAGTTTTCTGGCCTGGTTCTGGTTATTACGCAATTATCTGGCCTCGCGACTGGGCGTATTTTCCTTCCTTACGCCGTTATTTGGTATGGTCTTTGGTATCTGCTTACTGGGCGAAAAAATTGAACTGAATTTTGTGATGGGCTCAGCCTTGGTATTACTTGGCATTGTGGTGGTCAGTCTGCAAGGCTGGATCAGAAAATAAAAAAGGCCTCAATTGAGGCCTTTTGACTATTTCTGTTCAAAGATGGTGGACAGCGGAATGGATAGCTTGGCAGCTAAATAATCATTACTTTCAATCAGGGACGGGCCGAGTCGCTCCATCCATTCATCGTCCTGATGAATATTTTCAACATCGGGACGTAACGGTAATGGATAAGGCAGGGCGGTAAAGAAACTCCAGAAATCGACCTGCGCTAAATTACGCACCAGTACATATTCGTCTTTATCGGTACGCATAATCAGGTTCTGCTGTTCCAGTTGCAGGATATAAGCCGGTAGTCGACCTAATTCGCCACGACCGATAATATTTAACAGCTCTTTCTCACTGACACTTTGTCCAATCTGTTGCTTCTTATAAAACAGTTCCAGAATGTCGAGTAACATCAGGATCGGATGGCGTTTCTGTTCTTTGCCAGAGTGGAAGGCGGTGAGGGCATAGCTGATTTCAACCCCCAATAAAATGATATTCCAAGATAGATAAATCCAGAGCAGGAAGATCGGCACTGCGGCAAATGCGCCATAAACGATTTCATAGCTGGTGAAGTTGCTCATCACCCAGCCGAAAAAACGTTTTAGAATTTCAAATACGGTTGCACTAAAACAGGCGGCAATAAAGGCTGAAAAGACCGGGACAATACGGTTCGGGATGGTCCAGTATAAAATAAAGAAGCCAACAACGGTCAGTAAAAACGAGATCAGCCAGAGCAGGAAGGCACCATCCAGCTGATAGCCTGCAAAATTATTGCTGAGAATACTCATCGAAGCGACAGTTGAAGACAATACAAAAGCACTGCCTAACACAATTGGGCCCAGTGAAATAATGGTCCAGTAACGCATAAAACCGACCAGACCCGTGCGAGTTTCCTTAACGCGCCAAATGCGGTTAAACACATTCTCAATCGAAGTCAGCATCAGCACGGTGGTCACAAACAGGAACAGCACACCAATCACGGTAAGATTGCTGGACTTCTCGGTAAAGGCATTTAAGGCCTTGTCAAAGGCAATGGTACTTTTGGGTAAAAAGTTACTATAGATCAGCTGTTGCAGCTGTTGCCGGGCAGGTTCTAAAGCTTTAATCGAGGAGATAATCACCAGAAAAACAGTCAACATGGGAACGACTGCAAACAGGGTGGTATAGGTCAGTCCTCCTGCCTGTTCCCGACAGCGATCCGCTTCAAAACGTCGTAACACAAACACAATAAATTGAAACCATGTTTTTTCTAAAAAAGGCAGTTTTTTTAGATAACGGTCTAAGATCATGGGTTCTATCCTAATTATTTTTAATAAGATCCTGCAAAAGCACAGGACTTGTAACAGCCTAAAATGTATAAAATGTCGTATAGTGTCCTTTTTAACAAAATTCTTGAAAGTGATGCAACCTTACGTTCTTGTTCTTTATTACAGTAAATATGGTTCCACTAAGCAAATGGCACATCTGATTGCCGATGGCATTGAAGCTGCAGGTGTGACAGCGCGCATTCGAACCGTGCCGAATTTAGCCACCGTCGTCACTGAAGCGGCGCCTAGTATTCCAGCAGATGGCGACCTTTATTGCACTTTAGAAGATCTCAGCCATTGCTCCGGTTTGGCCTTGGGTTCGCCAACGCGTTTTGGCAATATGGCCAGTGAGATGAAGTACTTTTGGGATCAAACCACCAGTTTATGGCTGAATGGCGCTTTGCATGATAAACCCGCCTGTGTCTTCACCTCTTCAGGTTCCATGCATGGCGGGCAGGAAAGTACGTTATTGACCATGCTGCCGCCATTATTTCATCACGGCATGATGATCTTGGGCTTGCCCAACTCAATTCCAGCCCTGTCGAATACCAAAACTGGTGGAACACCGTATGGCGCCAGCCATGTCAGCGGGCCTCGCCATGATCAAAGCCTGAGCCAGGATGAAAAAGTTCTGTGTGAAGCACAAGGCAAGCGTTTGGGCGAAGTCGTTAAGACGTTGGCTGGAAAATTTTAAGTCTGGGACAGTCGGTATTGTTGTCCGACCCGAACCACTTGCCAGAAGTGTAGAGGATCGGTTGGATAGGCGATCAAGTTCTGATTTTCACTGAGCAGCGATATTTTATCGAGATTAACTTGTGCTGAGAGCAACATGGCATAGACATAATCAAGCAGATCGATAGCACTGAAAACCTGTTTATAGGCATCTTGCAGTTCAGCATTTTGATTGGCAAAACACACCCGATGTGGCTCATCTTCATTAAGGAAGGAAAGGCCAAGTGTTTTTTCTATTGCTGTCACAAGCTCCCGATTTAATTGTAGAGGGGAGAGCGATAGAACGAGTTGGTGGCTTTCAAAGCCTGTACGGTAATCTGGCATCGCTTTGACCTGTTGTGATTGGGATAGTTTCTAAAATCACTATACGCTTTTTATTGATGATAAATACAGCGCAAAAAAATGGGAGCTTTTGCTCCCATCATTTTATTTCTTTAACTGCCAGTCATAGATGTTTCGACGATAGGCGTACCAGATCATCCACAGACCAATAATAATCATTGGGAAACTGAGGATCTGGCCTTTGGTCATCCAGCCAAACAGGATAAAGCCCTGATCTGCATCGGGTTGACGGAAGAATTCCATAAAGAAGCGGGCAACACCATATCCGGTCAGGAATAGCGCAGAAACCGCCATACGTGGACGTGGCTTGGAACTAAACCACCACAGTACGATAAACAGGATCAAACCTTCACATAGCGCTTGGTAGATTTGTGAAGGATGACGGACCAGACCTAATGGATCAGTTGGAAAAATCATCCCGAACGGATAGTTCGGATCTTGCACTTGACGGCCGTAGAGTTCTCCGCCAATAAAGTTACCGAAACGTCCGAACATAAGGCCTGTCGGTACACATGGTGCAATAAAATCCAGGGTTTGAAACCAGGTTTTCTGATACTTTTTGCACCAGAACAACATGGCAATCATAACACCCAGAAAGCCACCGTGGAAGCTCATGCCGCCGGTCCAGACCTGAAATAACCACAGTGGATTTTCCAGAAACTTACCGAATTCGTAAAACAGCACATAGCCGACACGTCCACCCAGCACAACACCCAGCGCACCGTAAAACACCAGATCTGAAACCATATCGGCAGTCCAGCCATCACGTTGTTTAGCGCGGTACGATGCTAAACCCCAGGCACATAGAAAAGCCAACAGATACATGAGTCCATACCAGTGCACCTTGACTGGTCCTAAGCTCAGCGCAACTGGATCAATATTTGGATAGGTCAGCATTGCTGTTCCTCAATGTAGAATTTGAAATTAAGTTTTGATCAGATTGTAGCGGAATGATGTGAAAAATGTTGTACATTCAATGTGTAAAGATGTGAGAACCAAATCAATGTGTATTGTCGCTTTCGCATGGTATGTACTGGATGAGATGCCATTATGTCTACTTTCAAATCGTGATGAATTCTATCATCGTCCTAGTGCCGCTTTACATCAGTGGCCCGCGAGTCCGATTGTGGCCGGACAGGACTTGCAGTCAGGCGGGACCTGGATGGGCGTGACTGCATCGGGACGATGGGCCATCCTCACCAATTTCCGTAATGGCCGGGATCAGCAACCCTACACCACTTCACGTGGCCATCTGATCCAGTCTTTTCTGGAAAGTGAGCTGGCACCGATTCGTTTTGCCCAGCAACTAGAACAGCGACAGCAGGATTATGCAGGCTTTAATCTGTTTGTTGGCGATCGGGAGCAGGCCGTTTATATGAGTAACCGGGGTGAAGCGCCTCAGGTACTGGCAAATGGGGTATATGTGGTATCGAATGGCTTAATGTCCGAAGATTGGCAAAAGACCCGACATTTACGCAAGCGCTTTACCCAGGAATTTTTACCGATGCTGCAACAAGCACAAATATCTGAGGCCGAGCTCAGACATGCGGCCTGGGATATTCTGGAGGATGAGCGTAAGGTCATTCCGGACCTGTTACCTGACACCGGCATCAGCACTGAAATGGAAGCCTTATTGTCTTCAACCTTTATCCAGAGTCCGGTCTACGGCACACGCTGCTCAAACTTTTTAAGACTCAACTCAACACAATGGCAATGGCTGGAAAAATCCCAGCAAGGGCAACAGCAGGGACAGATTGTTGCGTTGGAACTCGAGTTGCACCCATAAAAAATGCCGACATGAAGTCGGCATTTTCTTTTTGCAATGAAAGCTTGGATTTAAGCTTTTTTCTCAATTGATGGCGCAACTGGGTCAGCAGTGATGTAGCCGACGCTGGCACTATAACCACCATTATAGTTGGCTAAAACGGTTGCTTTCAAGTCAGCAGGCAGTTTTGAGCTATCACCAGCATGCTGGAAATTGCTCATGATATAGGTCCAGCCATTGACTGAATCAACCGCATGTAAACCGGTTGATTCAGCACCCGCAGGTGTCGACAGAATTCGGTCTAAAGACTTGGTATCCACGTTATATGCCCACAGGAAGTTATTGGTATGGTTACCGCTATCTTCACCGATGAACAGGGTACGTAAGGTTTCAGAGAATTTTAGGTTATCTGGACTGGCAATATTGTCTGGATCAGCCGTATTGCCCAGACCGTCCACTGGTATATCCTTGCCCATCAAGACCATATGACTTTGGTAAGGGGTCCATTCACTATTGATGACACCATTTAAGTGATCGATCTGGCTGCCTTTAAGGTCATGTGCAAGTACACCGCCCGCTTTCAGGGTGTTTTTGAATTTCACATTATGTTCAGCCACCCAGCCTGATTTACCTTCAATCATGGAGTCCTGAATATTGGCCAACGCAGAATAAGCCACTTTATCCTTGATATTGACCGTGGTGCCTTCCATCTTGGTGAAAGCCATACTGCCGCCTTTGAGCGCCGCATAACGGTGAGTTTCAAGGAACGCTGCCGCCAGTTCGATTTCGGCTTTGCTGAAACCGTTATTGGCTTCTTTTAACTTGACCCACAGGGTTTTCTTATCCAGTACAATCTGGGTATAACCGGTCAAATCTGCTGGAGCAGTGCTTAAGCTCTCCATAATGTTTTCAGCTTTAATGCCACGAACATTGACCAGATCTTCAATGGTTTTACTGTTGGTATGACCCAGTTTGATCCATTTAATCGGTGCAGTAGAGGTTTCATTCAATTCAGCAGTATATTTCGCAACGTATAGGCTGCCTGCAGAAAGATCTTTCTCTTTATCTGCAACAAACATAAAGAAACCACCGTTGGTATAGTCATCGCCCATGATCACGGTGCGGTTGTCTGGCATCACCTGAATCAGCTCGTGTGAAATGCGGCCTAGGCAATAATGTTTAACTGCAGTACCACGACCTTTACCATCCAGAATGATTTCCGGTAAATGGCCATAGTTATAGACATTCGCCGTATTTTCATTGCCATACAGATTTTTACTATAGGCTTTCAAGGTTGCGAGGCTGCTACCGATCTGATCAAAAGCATCCGGTTCATATTCTTCACTGGAAAGATGGGTATTCCAAGGTGAGAGGCTCGCACCACAGGTAATCCATAGCCCGTGCACTTTGGACATATCGACATTGAAGTATTTTTTCAATGCCAGATGACCTGTTTTCTGATCCTGATCTAGAGTCAGTACCGCAATTGGAGAAGGTAATTGCCCATACATACTTTGTTGAGCCAGGTTTTGTGTGGTGTATTCGAACTGCACCACATGGAAGACTGGATTATTGACGCCCGGTACTTGTGCACCTTGCAGATGAATCATTGACGAACCATCTGGACAGTCAGAGAAGAATTGACGTTCCTGACCTGCCACCGAGGTATCCCGGATCGGTTTATTGTTGATGTCGTAATAGCTACCGGCAATAATTTTTCCACCATCGATATTGTCGACTTGCATACCTGTGCGGAAAAATTCCTGATAACCCAGTTTATATTCGGTCGTGGTATTGTCTTCCCAAGTCACGGTCAGGCTAGACTTGACTGAAGTGGTGGCCATTTCTGCTGTGGTTGAGGGTGCTGCCATGGGTGTAAATTTGGCATTTTTAAATTTAACCAGTTTTGCCGGTGGTGTAACAACATTGTTATCGTTGTCATCATTACAACCCGTTAAAGCTGCTGCTGTCCCCATTGCCCCCAATGGTAAAAATGGAACGCCAGCGAACCATTTTAAAATATCACGACGACTTGGCTGAGTGGTATTGGCTGTCATAATAATTCCGTATCTATAATATAGGGTAAATAAATCCTGATTGATTCTATGAAGTGGAGATGACAGTTTTTTGACAGTTTGAAGGCAGTTTCAAGACAATTTAATTTTTATAAATAGCTAAAAAATATAAATTAAAAACAAAAAATCCCTGAAGCATGCTCAGGGATCTGATTCGGTTCACTTAAGCGGATGCTTTACGTTTTTCGAGTATTTTTCCAAACAATAAACCCAGTTCGAATAACATCCACATCGGTACCGCCAGCATAATCATCGACAAGGCGTCAGGCGGCGTTACAAACATGGCAACAAAGAAACAGCCGACCACAATGAAACGGCGTTTTTCAATCAGGCTTTGGGTACTCACCACACCAATTAAAATCAGAACCAGCGTAATGATGGGAATTTCGAAGGTAAAACCAAACACCAGAAACAGTTTTAAACAGAAACTTAGATAACTGTTGATATCGGTCATTGGGGCAACGGTTTCAGGTGAAACACTGATAAAGAAATGTAAAATTGCCGGCAAGGTAATAAAATAGGCAAAGGCCACACCCAGATAAAACAGCACGATACTGCCCAGTAGCAGCGGAATAGCCAGATGGCGTTCCTTTTCATACAGGGCCGGTTTGATAAATGACCAGATCTGGTAAATGATATACGGCATGGCCAGCATGAATGCTACAAACAGATTCAGCTTGAATGGCGCCATGAATGTGGCCGTGACATCAGTCGCAATCATGGTTGAACTGGCTGGTAGCTGTTGTCTTAACGGTTCTGAAAGCCATTGATAGGTCGTGTTTCTAAACGGCAATAAACAGAAGAACAGCAGAATCGTCACCCCGACAATCTTGAACAGATATTGACGGAGTACAATCAAATGCTGCATCACTGGCATTTGTTGCAGGGTTTCTTCAGGATTTACTGAGGTCGAAGGTAACTGGCTCATACGGCAATCTTTAATTCTGTATCAAACGATTGAGTCGATAGACTCGGCTCAGGTTTGAAAGGTAATTGCTTGTGATATTCAAGACTGAACGGCAGGATCGCTTGCTGCGGACTCAACCTATAGATGATAGACGCTTTAGTCTCGGCTTTGACTTGTTCAGTCTCGGAAGGCGTTTGTGTATTTTTAAGCGCATCTAGCTGTTGTTGCATCCTGCGTTCAAGTTCTGTGATTTTATCAATTTCTTTTTGCATTTCTTCGCGGAACTCGGAAAGGCGAAGTTCGCGGTCAATTTCATTCTGAATATTGTTGATAAACTTTTTAATTTTTCCATACCATTTCGCTACGAACCGGGCAGCTTCTGGTAATTTATCAGGACCGAGCACCAGCAATGCAATCACTGCAAAGCAAAAGATCTCGGTCATTCCCAAATTCAGCATAGTCGTGCTCGCTTAACTTTTTACCGAGCTTTCAGTATTTTTAACTTGAGCATCAATAGTGCGAGGTTCATTTAAAGAGGCCGCGATTTCGTCTTCTTTCATGGATTTTTTGAAGTCTTTCACTGCGCCACCGACATCTTTACCCAGATTTTTAAGCTTTGATGTACCGAAAAGTAAAATCACCACGATTGCAAAAATCAGTACATGCCAAATTGATAAACCCGCCATCATTCTATTCCTATAAAACTTTGGATATATCTCAACAGTTTGGCATGACAAAGATGTGACATTTATATTGCAGTTTTAAGACAGTGCATTTATCCCATGCTAAATAGTGCTAGCATAAGCAGCCTATCAAGACATGATAAAAAAATAGATCGACATGACCTTCATTCTTCCAGTAAGTGCCTTTATATTCGGGCTATTGCTTGCTCAGTTCAGAGTCGCAGAACAGGCGAAGAAAGTCCTATCTTCCTTATTGGCACGGCTTTTTATCCCGGCGGTGATCATCTACAACATGGTGTTTTATCAGGCAGGCAGCTTGGCCTTGATGGGATTTAGTTTTATTACTTCGATTATTTTATTTTATAGTTTTTTCCTTCTTTCAAAGGATCGCTTACAAGCGCTCTGTGTGAGTTATAGCAACATCGGCTGGTTGGGTTTTCCATTTGCTATCGCCTTATTTGGAGAGCAGGTCAGCGCAGCCATGATTGCGTTATATATTGGTGGTTCACTGTTTGGCAATATCTGGGCGGTGGCTGCGGTTTCAGACGGGCCGACGGATTACCTTGCAACATTGCAAAAAGTACTGAAATCACCCCCTGTATTGGCCTTGCTGGCAGCCTTGGTTTTATGGCTGTTGAGAGGGCATGATTTGCAGGGCAATGCGCTGGTAGAAGGAGTGTATGAGATTGCCAAGTTTGGGATGAGCTTTGCCGGCATGTGCATTCTGGGAATGTGGCTGAGATATACCCGTGTACATGTAGCTGATTTGCTGTTGAGTACTCGAACCTTAATGTTCAAGCTACTCTGTGGCGTCATCATATGTACCATGACTTATTATTTTGTCGCCATGCCGCAGATTGAATTTATGATTCCAGTTCTGTTTTTCTTATTCTGTCTACCGCCTGCCGCCAATATTGTGGCATTGGAGACGCATTATCAAGGGACAGGTGTTTCAGCCCGCTATATTGCTGCAGGAACTATTGTCAGTTGTATTGTGATTGTGATCTATGGTCTATTGCTACATATAAAAAGTGCCCTCATATAGGAGAGCACTTTGGGGTTTTAAACCAGACTGGCTTTAAATAGCTGCATGGCTTGACCACGATGGCTGATCTTGTTTTTCTCAGCTTTGCTGAGTTCAGCACTCGACACATTGAGTTCAGGTAGCCAAAATAAAGGGTCATAACCAAAGCCATTTTCACCACGTGCTGCTGTTAAAATCTCACCTTTCCAGATACCTTGGAAAATTTGTGGCAGCGGGTCTTCTGCATGCGTGACCAGTGCGAGTACACACACAAACATCCCTTCAATCACTTCGCCGTCTTTACGCAAAGGTGCAAGATCGGTCAGCAATTTTTGATTGTTGGCAGCATCATTCCCATGTTCGCCCACATAGCGTGCAGAGTAAATCCCCGGTGCACCGCCTAAAACCGGAACACATAGACCAGAGTCATCTGCAAGTGCAGGTTTACCTGAAAGCTTAGACGCATGACGTGCCTTGATAATGGCATTTTCGACAAAGCTGAGACCGTCTTCGATGGCATCTTCAATATCGAGTTTGCCTTGGGGAATAATCTCGACAGGAAGATTCAGTTGTTGAAAGAGGTGTTCAAATTCGACAACTTTGCCTTTGTTATTACTTGCAAGCACAAGGCTGCCTTGGTTGAGCCAAGATTGGGTAGACATATGAATTTTTAGATTAGCCTAGATTAAGTGGAATTTTAGGGTGTTTTTATGCAATAGGATAGTGCTGAATTATCACATTCTGAAAGCTAAGAGTAATTGCTCTTTTTCCCTCATATCTTTAACTTTGTGTAGATAAGAAATCTTTTAAATCGGTTGTGAACTCTTTAAATACAGCATCTGGTTCAGAAGGCGTATATCCTTCAAAACTTAAGTAGAACTGGTCATCATAATAATTTAATAACTCAAAAAGATCCTCATTCTCTACAGCCTTAGATAAAGCCAAAAGCTTCTGAAGAAAAGGAAATAGAAGCTCTTGGCTTTTGACTAGCTCTAAATGTTTTTCAATATAATCTTTTAAGAGTTTATTGACTGATTCCTTTGTTAAATCTGTATTAAATAGACTTCGGGATAATTGATTAAAATAGGTTGTAACTTGTTCTGGTGTTGATAGAAAGCATATTTCTAAAGCTAAATCATTCGATGAATCTTTTTCTAATGTCTCAATTGCCCACCTTTGGATTTCTTCTGCAGTGATTATTTCCAATTCTAGTTTTGCTTTGAATATTGCCTTTTCTATCTCGCTCATTTAATAAACTTAATTAAGGATGATGTTACCAATATAATAAAAAACCGACTCTTACAAGTCGGTTTTTATATCACTCAATCGATCTAAACAAAATTATTGCGCTTGAATCCATTTATCAGCACGGTCACGTGCAGTACGAATCTGGTCTTGGGTCAAGTTTGCAGCCAACGCCGTTTTCTTACCTTCAGAAAGTTTGATCACTTTGGTATCGAGCATGCCATCACGGGTTGAAAGCTCATACCACTGATAAGCACCCATATAATTTTTCTTTTGCTCTTCCATCATGGCAAGATTAAAGCTGGCACGGTTATCGCCATTGCTGGCTGCTTTCTCGAAATATTTACGAGCCAAAGCTTCGTCTTTCTTGGTGCCGATACCATCGGCATACATACGGCCCACATTCAATTGTGCTGCAGATAAACCTTGATCCGCAGCAGCCTTGAATAAGGTAAATGCCTGTTTCTCATCTTTAGCCACGTCTTTACCATACTGGTAACGGGTCGCTAAATAAAATTGTGCCCCCGCCTGACCAGATTTGGCTGCGCTTTGTAATCCACCGATGTCCATCACTGAATAACGCGCTGCCTGTGTTGCGACCGATTGTGGTTGGGCAACATAGTCAGCGTGCGCTTGTATACTGATCAGACCAAATAAAAATGTGCTGATTAATGTCTTTTTCATAGAGCGCTCACTCGATAAATTGCGACTTCACCAAATAGGTTCGGCATATGCTTGCTGAGCATACTACCTTGTTGGTCACCATTAACGGCAAGTCGATTAATAATTTTAATCCGGTTCTCGGCACATAAGGCTTCAAAGTCACGGAAAGTACATAAATGAATATTCGGGGTGTTATACCACATATAAGGTAAAGCTTCCGAAACAGGCATTTTCCCTTTTAATGCAAGAAAAGAACGCGTCTTCCAATGCGCAAAGTTTGGAAAAGTAATAATTGCCTGTTTGCCGACACGCACCATATCACGGAGTAATACATCGGGTGCATCTACAGCTTGCAAAGCTTGTGCCATCACCACAGAGTCAAAAGACTGGTCGGCAAAGCGGCTTAAACCGAGGTTCAAGTCCTGTTGGATAATATTTAACCCCCGACTGATGGCAATTGCAATCTTTTCTTGATCGATTTCTAACCCATAGGCACGAATATTGTGCTGTTTGCTCATGTGAGCCAGCAATTCACCATCACCACAGCCTAAGTCTAACACGCTAGAGTTCGGGTTAATCCATTTTTCGGCGAGTTGTTGATCTATACGCATCAGTGCTGCTCCTGTCGTGTCGATTGCAACTGTTGTTCTCCACCTAAAAATGCCCGTAGTGTTTTTACATAGAGGGGAATAGGGAACAAGAATGAATCGTGACCTTGCTCGGCATCAATATCCAGGTAGCTGACAGGCTTATGATTATCAATCAAGGCATCCACCAGTTCCTGTGAACGACTCGGACTAAAACGCCAGTCCGTGGTAAATGAAATCACCAGAAACTGGCATTTCGGCTTACTCATGGCCTTTGTTAAAGAGTGCTCATATTCACGGGAAGGGTCAAAATAATCTAGTGCCTTGGTCATAATCAAGTAAGTATTTGCATCGAAATTGCGACTAAATTGTTCACCTTGGTAACGCAAATAGCTTTCAACCTGAAATTCGACATCGAAACCATACATAAATTTGCCTGACTTGAGGTCACGGCCAAATTTCTGCTTCATGGCTTCTTCAGATAAGTAGGTGATATGCCCGACCATACGTGCCAGAATCAGGCCGCGTTTCGGATAGCTGTCATTTTCCAGATAGCGGCCATGATGGAAGTCTGGATCAGAGAGAATTGATTGGCGTGCCACCTCGTTAAAGGCAATATTTTGAGCCGAGAGTTTAGGTGCGCTGGCAATCACGGCACATTTTTTCAAACGATCAGGGTAATCCAGTGACCATTGCAAGGCTTGCATGCCCCCTAAAGAGCCACCAATAATGGAATACCAAACCTCAACACCGAGTCGGTCGGACAGCATGGCTTGGGTTTTGACCCAGTCCCGCACGGTGACCAGTGGAAAGTCTGGACCATAAGGGCGATTTTCATTTTCTGGATTCGGTGAGGTTGGGCCGGTTGAGCCGCTACAACCCCCGATATTATTTAATGAAACAACAAAGAAATGATCGGTATCAATTGCTTTTCCTGGTCCAATACAGCTATCCCACCAGCCTGCTTTTTTATCATCTTCATGATGATAGCCGGCAGCGTGATGATGTCCTGAGAGTGCATGACAAATCAGAATGGCATTGGATTTATCTGCATTGAGTGTTCCATAGGTTTCAACCATTAAATCAAAACGTGGTAATACTCGACCACATTCAAGCTCTAGCGGTTGTTCAAATTGAAACTTTTGTGGTGTGACTAAACCCACTGAATCCGATGGAAAAGACACTGGAATGATTCGCCCTATAATAAATCATTAATAATAAAAGGATACCAATTCAGGTATCCTTTCAAAAGTCATTTTTTCTGATATTACAACTCAGCTTTACTGACGATTATGTGATATTTCACTCATCTAAACGGCTGCGGCAGCCACTTGATCGGTGGTCAAGACACCTTGCTCAATCAAACGGTTGGTACATGCAATAATGGCTTCAATTGATGAGGTCACGATGTTGTCATGTACGCCAGCACCGAATGCACTTTTACCTGTACCTTTCACCTGAAGTTCAATCAAGGCAAGAGCTTTGGCATTGGCACCTGAACTGATGCTGCGCTCTTCGTAGTTCACCACGTCAATCGGTAACTGTAAAGCATTTAACATGGCTGAAATCGGGCCATTACCTTCACCCCGTAGACGTTGAATTTCGCCGTCGATTTCAACGTCTAATTCAATGATTTGTGTACCATTAATATCTGATAATTGATAATGCTTGGTGTGATAATGGCTGTTTTTTACGTCCACATAAGTCTTTTCAAACAAAGACCAGATTTCATGGGCGCTGATTTCAGTGCCATTTTCATCGGTATGTTGCTGTACGATCTGGCTAAATTCGATTTGTACACGACGTGGCAAGGCAACGTTGTAATTCGATTCTAACAAGTAAGCAATACCACCTTTACCTGACTGGCTATTGACACGAATCACCGCATCGTAGTCACGACCCAAGTCTTTCGGATCGATTGGTAAATACGGCATATCCCAGATTTCTTCGTTTTTCTGGAACTCGAAACCTTTCTTAATCGCATCCTGATGTGAACCAGAGAACGCCGTAAAGACTAAGTCACCTGCATATGGATGACGAGGGTGTACTGGTAAACCCGTACATTCTTCAACCGTTGCAATCACTTCATTGATATTTGAGAAGTCCAAGTTAGGTGCAACACCCTGGGTATACATGTTCAAGGCAATTGCCGCAACGTCAACGTTACCGGTACGTTCACCATTTCCAAATACACAGCCTTCAACCCGGTCAGCACCTGCCATAATTGCCAATTCAGAGGCTGCGATACCGCAACCACGGTCATTGTGACAGTGAACCGAGATAATCACGCCATCACGACGTGCCAAGTTGCGGTGCATCCATTCGATTTGATCGGCATAGACATTCGGCGTCGACACTTCCACGGTTGCAGGCAAGTTCAAGATGACTTTGTTGGTTGGTGAAGCTTCCCAGATTTCAGTCACCGCATCGCAAACTTCTTTGGCGACTTCTAATTCGGTTGCGGTGAAACATTCGGGACTGTACTGGAAAATCCATTCTGTTGCAGGATACTGTGCCGCATATTCCTTGACTTTGCTTGCCGCATTCATAGCAAGCTGTTTTGAACCGTTGGCATCGACATTCAAGACTTTCTTGCGGAAAGTCGGCGAGTTTGAATTATAGATATGGACAATCGCGCGTTTTGCATCAACTAAAGCTTCGAAGGTACGTTCAATCAAGTGATCACGTGCTTGCACCAATACTTCGATATAGACATCATCTGGAATCAAATTTTCTTCAATCAACTTGCGAGTAAAGTCGAAGTCGATTTGTGACGCAGAAGGGAAGCCGATTTCAATATGTTTAAAGCCAATCTTGACCAACATATGGAACATTTTTAATTTTTGTTCCATGTTCATCGGTTCAAAAATTGCCTGATTACCGTCACGAAGGTCGGTACTCATCCAGATCGGTGCCTGATTGATTTCATTATTTGGCCACTGGCGATCGGGTAAATCGACGCGCTGGTACATACGGCGGTATTTTTTGCTTGGGTCAGCCAACATCATGAGATAACTCCTTGTCGTAGCATGGTTGCTGAGTCAAATAAAAGGCAACGTGCTACAAATACATATGGTGTCTATAAGAATTAATTTAAAGCGAATTTGGGGATCGAGTGCCTAAAAATGTAGGCTAAAAATTTATACGCGCGCGAGGCGCAGCATCAGGAGAAGAGCAGCAAGATGTGTTGTATGAGACGGGTGGGTAAAGCCGCGATTTGTTTTCATCATCTACCATTCGTATGGGTTATTTAATTTTGCAGTTATATTAATCATCTAACTGGGTTCAGTCTAGGCGAAAATACAGACGGCTGCAAAGGTCTATAAAACATTTTAAAGACAATGAATGGAAAATATTTCCCTGTTTTTTGCACTATTTTAATTTTAATGGGGAAAATTTCCCGTAATTTTATGAATTAGAGATAAAAAAAATTAATTTTATCTCTAAGCTTTGAAAAGTGTACGAATTATAACTCAGCCCATTTGCGCATCAGGTTGTGGTACAGGTTAGTGAGTTTAATCACTTCTGGATGTGTATCGCCTAACTGCATACGCAGGTTTTGAATGGTCTGATCCAGGGTAAATAGCATATTCCGGTCAGAGTCATCACGCACCATGCTTTGCACCCAAAAGAATGAAGCTGTTCTGCACCCGCTGCTGATCGCAGTCACCTCATGCAGACTGGATGATGGGTAGAGCACCATATCACCCGCGGGTAATTTTGCTTCGTGATAGCCGTAAGTATCTTCAATGACCAGTTCACCACCTTCATATTCATCAGGTTCTGATAAAAACAAAGTGCAAGATAAATCGGTGCGTAATCGCTCTTTCGTGCCACGAATACGACGAATTGAATTATCGACGTGGAAACCGAAAGCTTCCTGATTTTCATAGCGATTGAATAGTGGCGGAATAATATCCAAGGGCAAAGCTGCTGAAAGGAACAGCGGGTGCTTGCCCAGTTCTTCTAAAATGATGTTACTGAGATGATGAGTTAAAGGATGATCTTCTGGTAATTGCTGATTATTCTTGACCGTTGCCGAAAGTGTCCCTGCGGTGACTTTGCCATTGGTCCATTCGATTTTGTCCATTTCTTCACGAAAGTACTGAACCTGTTCTTTGCTTAATACATGAGGAATATGATGGATCACAGTAAATACCTTGTGAGAATAATAACTGATAAAAAATAGCCTCATTATGAGGCTATTCTTACGCTAAAAGCCATAATTAAATTATGGCTTTTATTCGGCTTAGTATTTGAAGTTTACCGATAATACTGCACTACGGCCTTCTGCTTCAGTTGCATAATGCGATGCATAGGCTTTGGTGAAGTAGCGTTTATCCGATAAATTGTTAATGTTTAACTGCAGGTCAACATTTTTATTAACGTTATAACGAGCCATTGCATCGTAGCGGACATAGCCTGGAACCCATTTGGTATTCGCCGCATCGCCATAGACTTTATCCATCGCTACTGCACCAGCACCTAAAGTCAGCTGTGGCAATACTTTATATGTTGTCCAAAGTGTGGCTGAGTTTTTTGCAACGTTTTGAACTTGGTTACCATTGTTTGGACTTGCGACATAGTTACCGTTACTGTCTTTGGCAAAGCCTGCATCAACGATTTCACTATCTAAATAGGTATAACCCGCTGATACCGCCCATTTATCGGTGATGTAACCATTCGCACCAAGCTCGATACCATCTACGCGTGTTTCACCAATATTACGTGTAAAACCATCGGTATCTAAGGCACGTGTATTCTCTTTTTCAGTACGGAAAATGGCAGCAGTTAAATTCAATTTATCATTTAATAAATCCCATTTAGTGCCAATTTCGTATGTTTTAACTTCTTCAGGCTTTAGGTTGTTAATCGCACGGGATTGTTCATCTGTCGTATTGCGTCCCGGTACGCTAATCCCTTCTGATCCGTCACCCGCATCCACACCTACAGGGTTGGCAGAAGTTGCATAGCTGATATAAATCGCACCATTTTCAGCTGGTTTGAAAGTAAGGCCAGCTTGATAGTTGAAGAAATCATGACTTGAGCTGTATTTTGTTCCAGCTTTGACTGATCCTGAGTCTTTATTGTACTTCATATCAGTTTCAAATTTGTCCCAACGCACACCCAGGTCAAGTAACCATTGTGGAGTGAGGGTAATGTTGTCTAGAACATAAACTGATTGAGTTTTTGAGGTGATATTTGTCACCTTAGGATTTTTTTGTATGTTTCCTAACCATGCATCACCAGCGTTAGGATTGTTTAGATCGGTACACCAGCCATTAGAATTAGATAATGAACAAGCATTGTTTGCATTATTGTTATTTGAACTGCCTCCAATTTTTGTAGTGTTTGGGTCGGTAACAATGTTGGTACCGCGATCTGAATCTTGCTTGGAGTATTCAGCACCGGTATTAAAGCTATGCTTTAGCGCACCTGTATTAAACTTACCGGTTAATGCCAGTTGATCTGTAAAGGTATCTGTATTGGTTAAATTGGTATTGACGCGACGCCAAACTTTACCATTTACGACATTGCCTTGGCTGTCATCTGGTTGAGTCCACAAGTAGTCGTTTTTAGATTTGCTGTAGACAGCGGTATTGCTGAGGGTCAAATTATCAGCTAAATCATGTTCTAGCTTGAGGGTACCGATCTGATTTTCTTGTTTCTGGAAATCACGATCTTTCCATCCATAATAAGTACCCTGTTTAACATCTACAGGCTTACCAGCAGTTGCTTTCTTGGTAGTATCATATTGATAAGGAATACCCGAATCCGGTTCATCATCAGTTTTCAAGTAGTAGTAGCTCAAGGTTCCACGAGTGGCAGAATCTAATCCGAAACTAATACTTGGTGCGATACCAGCACGCTTATATTCAGCACCATCATGCTGCCCAGCTTTTTCATTTTGATGACCCATCACCACGACACGAGCTGCTACGCCATTACCAAAATCTTTATTTCCATCTAAGGTAAGGCGGGCATAGTTGTCTGTACCACCAGAAATCGAACCTTCTAAAGCATCGCCTTTTTTAGCGACTTTAGAGATCATGTTGATGCTACCGCCGGAGGTACCCGCACCACCTAAGGCAGAGGCAGAACCTTTGGTTACTTCGACTTGTTCAACTGCGAACATTTCGCGGTTTTGGGAGGTTGCACTACGAACGCCGTCAACATACATTGAGCTTTCAGAGTTATAACCGCGAATAAATGGACGATCACCATTCGGGTTACCACCTTCACCGGCACCAAGGGTAATACCCGGGATTGTACGTAACGCATCGCTTAAGGTTGTAACTTGCGTATCTTCAATCAGTTGTTTTGAAATCACAGAAACCGACTTTGGTGTATCCAAAAGCGGGGCAACAAATTTATGGTTTGCAGAGTTATCAACCTTGAGGCTCTGTTCTTGTTCTGCATGCGCATGAATGGTTGGGAGTTGAACGGGTTGTTCTTGTGCAATCGCAGGTACTGCAATGACCGAAAGTGATGATGCAATTGCAGAAGAAACGAGTTTCTTCCGTGATTTGATAAACGACATGAGACACGCCTAAACAGTATAAAAATTCATGCAAAGAATAATCATTCTTATTTCTATATTCATTTGTTTGGAATTGATTTTTCCAATTCCTTAAGCTTTTAATTATGGAAATACGAATAAAGTTTTGTTCTGAAATGTAGTTAATTTGTTGATTTTTTTCTTTAATCTAAAAAAACGATTGTTATTGTATAGATTATTTTTAATTTAGATTTTTCTATTTTGGCTATTTTAATCTGGATTAAAACGGTCTTGCTGAAAATATTGTGGCAAAGTGATTGAATATCAATTTGTTAATTTTAATGAATCAGAATTTAAGCAGTTTTATACGGTTAAAGCAAAGAGAAAAGGACAATTTTTAGCTTCCGATTTTGTATATCCAGAAAGTTGTCATATAATGTGGCACTTTAAAAATTGTTATTACTAACTAATATCGAGGAAGCCATGCAAGTAACGACTGAAGCGGTTTCGGGCGTTGCCCGTCGTTTAAATGTTTCTGTACCGACGAGCCGTGTTAACGAGCAGTTTGAAGCTCGCTTAAAACGCACTGCCAAAACTGTGAAGATCAACGGCTTCCGTCCAGGTAAAGTGCCTTTAAATGTTGTTCGCCGTGAATATGGTGCGGGCATTTATCAAGAAGTTGTGAATGACGTCATTCGTGACAGCGTATTCGAAGCAATTCAACAAGAAAAAATCAATGCAGTGGGTATGCCAAACATTGAAAAAGTTGAAAACAAAGATGATGCTTTAGTTTTTGAAGCAACTGTTGAAGTTTATCCAGAAGTAGAAGTGAAAACTTTTGCTGACTTGGAAGTTGAACGTAAATCATCGGAAATCAACGATAAAGACGTTGACGTGATGATCGAAAACTTGCAAAAACAACGTCAAACTTGGGCTGTAACCAAAGGTATGGCGAAGAAAGACATGCAAGTGACTTTCGACTTCGAAGGTACTGTTGATGGTGAGAAGTTTGAAGGCGGCGCTGCTGAAGACTTTAAACTTGTACTTGGTTCAGGTCGTATGATCCCAGGTTTTGAAGACGGTATCGTTGGTATGAAAGCTGGCGAAGAAAAAGTTATCGATGTAACTTTCCCAGAAGATTACCAAGCTGAAAACTTAGCGGGTAAAGCGGCTCAATTCAAAATCACTGTGAAGCAAGTTGAAAAACCTAAACTTCCAGAAATCGATGCTGAATTCTTAAAAATCTTTGGTTTAACTGAAGAAGAAGGCTTAGACAAGTTAAAAGCTGACGTTCGTAAGAATATGGAACGTGAAGTTCGCAACGGTCTTCGTAATCAAGTTAAACAGGCTGCATTTGATGCGCTTGTTGCTGCGAACGAAATCGAAGTTCCAGCGTCTATGGTTGCTCAAGAAATTGACCGTCAACGTCAACAAATGATCCAGCAATTCACGCAACAGTTTGGTGCTCAAGGTGCAGGCGCATTTGACAGCAGCATGCTTCCAGATGAATTGTTCAAAGAGCAAGCTGAAAAATCAGTGAAGCTTGGCGTATTGGTAAGCAAGGTATTGGCTGATGCTAAACTTGAAGTTGACCAATCACGTGTTGATGCTTACATCGATGACATGGCTTCTTCTTATGAAGATCCAACTGAAGTGGTTGAATACTTCAAAAATGACAAACAACAACGCGCTCAAATCGAAGCTGTTGTGTTAGAAGATCAAGTGGTTGATCACATCTTGGCTGCTGCTAAAGTAAAAGATGTTGCGATTAGCTACGAAGACTTATTGAAAGAACAACAAGCTCGTCGTGGCTAATCTTTCAAAAGTTGATTAAAGAAAAAAGGCGCTTAATGCGCCTTTTTTCTTTAATATTAAGTTATATATTCGGTAAATCTTTAAACAAATGAATTGGGCAGTTAAGGCTCTAATTTTGCTCTATTCTCTCGTATGCGAAATACTGGAGGGCAGGGCCGGCAGAATTCGAAAATTTCTATCCTCGAAAGTATTGCTGCAAGTGCTTAAAACCCTATGTTATGAAAGTGTTAATTTCTCGAAAAATTACCAGATTTTAGTCTAAATAATCGAATATTTCAGATTGAACCTTTTGCAATTTCATCGATTATCCCTCATATTGTTGGCATAGATCGGGTCACAATAATTTAGGAATAAGTAAACATATGTATGTTCCAACAATTGAAAATGCTTTAGTTCCTGTTGTCGTTGAACAATCCTCTCGTGGTGAGCGTTCATTCGATATTTTTTCACGTCTATTACGTGAGCGTGTTATTTTCTTAACGGGTGAAGTTGAAGATAACATGGCGAACTTAATCGTTGCGCAGATGTTATTTCTTGAAGCAGAAAATCCAGAAAAAGACATCCACCTTTATATCAATTCACCAGGTGGCTCAGTCACTGCGGGTATGGCGATTTATGACACCATGCAGTTTATTAAACCTGATGTTGTCACTTACTGCATGGGCCAAGCCGCATCAATGGGTGCATTCTTGTTAAATGCGGGTGCCAAAGGCAAACGTTACTGTCTGGAAAATGCACGTGTCATGATTCACCAGCCACTCGGTGGTTTCCGTGGTCAGGCTTCAGATATTGAAATTCACGCGCGTGAAATTCTGTTTATCAAAGAACGTTTAAACCGCTTGATGGCCGAACATAGCGGTCAGGATTATGAAACGGTTGCGCGTGACACAGATCGTGACAATTTCATGACTGCACAAGCAGCCAAAGAATATGGTTTAGTAGATGAAGTGCTAAGCAAACGTCCCTGATTTAGGACCTAAGTTTAAGATTTAAGTTGTGGAGTAAATATGTCCGAACATCCTCAAGGACAAAAACATTGTTCATTTTGTGGTAAGACGCAATCTGAAGTTGGAAAATTGATTGCTGGTGAGGACGCATATATTTGTAATGAGTGTGTGGATGTCTGCTTGGACCTGGTGCAAACCAGTCAACAAGTTGAAGCAGGTGATTGGGCAACCAAGCCATTGCCAAAACCACACGAAATACGTGCTGCCTTGGATCAATATGTAATCGGGCAAGATGTTGCCAAGAAGACCTTGTCTGTTGCGGTCTATAACCACTATAAGCGTTTGAAAGTGGGCCAGTCGAATCATGGGCATCAGGATATTGAAATTGCGAAAAGTAATATTCTGCTGATCGGCCCGACCGGTTCAGGTAAAACCTTACTGGCGCAAACGCTGGCACGTTTACTTGATGTACCATTTGCGATGGCAGATGCAACCACCTTAACCGAAGCCGGTTATGTGGGTGAAGATGTTGAAAACATTGTGCAGAAGTTATTGCAAAAAGCCGATTACGATGTAGAGAAAGCGCAGAAAGGCATTATCTATATTGATGAGATTGATAAGATTACCCGTAAATCTGAAAATCCTTCAATTACCCGTGATGTGTCTGGCGAAGGCGTACAACAAGCATTATTAAAAATGATTGAAGGTACGGTTGCTTCTATTCCGCCACAAGGTGGTCGTAAGCATCCACAGCAGGAATTCATCCAGATTGATACCGCCAATATCCTGTTTATTTGTGGTGGTGCATTCTCTGGTCTGGAAAAAATCGTACAGCAACGCCAAGAGAAGGGCGGAATCGGTTTTACCGCGGATGTGAAGAATAAAGATGACAGTAAAAAAGTCTCTGAATTGTTCCGTCAGGTTGAAGCAACGGATCTGGTTAAATTCGGTCTGATTCCTGAATTTATTGGTCGTTTGCCCGTCATTGCAACTTTGGAAGAGCTGGATGAAGAAGCATTGATGCAGATTCTGACAGAGCCTAAAAATGCATTGACGCGTCAATACCAGTACCTGTTCACGATGGAAGATGTCGATCTGGTCTTTGATGAGTCTGCATTACGTGCTGTTGCGAAGAAGGCGCTGGATCGTAACACCGGTGCACGTGGTCTGCGTTCAATTCTGGAAAATGTCTTGCTTGAAACCATGTATGACTTACCAAGTCGTACTGATGTCGGTACCGTGATTGTGGATGAAGCGGTGATTAATGGTACGGCGAAGCCAACCTTTAAGCCGGAACGTCTACCACAGACAGGTACACCCGAACTGATTGAAAAGAAGGATTTGAAGGTGGTCGATTCTAAATCGGCTTAATTCTCGTCCATCTGAAAAAGCATGAAAGGCTTGGCTTTTCATGCTTTTTTTATTTGCAATTGGGCAGCGAGGTGTTAATCTTAAAATTGAAAAAAATCCGCATAGTTTTGCGTTGTTAAAAATAAATTCAAGAAAACGCCTTGAGGGATGTCATGCGTTATTTAATAGTGTCATTATGTTGTGCAGGGGTGCTCGCTGGCTGTCAAAGCCATAAAGCTGTTGAAGAAAAACCAACCGCACTGACTGCAACATTACCCCCTGTGGATACAGAAAAAGAACCGGGTTTATTTGATCAATATCATGTCGGCGGCTTTAGTGTGGGCGGCTGGGTCAATCAAAAATTAGGACAGTATTTCGCGCCGGTTAAACCGCAAAATGAACAAGCGGCGGTGGTCTACTTATACCGTCCAGATACGCGCTGGAACCGTCAGGAAATTGCAGCAGCCAATTTATTCATTAACGGACACCGTATTCCAAGTCTATTGCATAATCACTATTACTGGCTTGAGCTACCCGCAGGCACCTATCGCCTGAGTGTGAGTCGACCATTGGCTGGATTGCATTTCCAAAAGCCGAAATATCTGGACCTTACGGTTGATGCTGCTCAGACTTATTTCATCAAGTATGACGAAGAAAATAAAATTTCCCGTAGTGAACATACGGGACCATTTATGATCATGCCCGATAAAGTGGCACATCAGGAAATCGCCTTTACCCGGCTAAAATCATCCAGCTATAACTTTGTGGCACAGGATGCTTCAGGCAAGGTGCGTTCTAAGCCACAAGAGTTAAAACCAGCCAAGTATGACGCAAAGTCGGAAGTGCATCTGGTCAAACCATTTAAGCTGTGGAACCCGTTGACCTGGTAATCATGACAATGACAACAGCCGTTTATTCTTCCTGAATTAACGGTTTGATAATCGTCAGGAACTGCGCTTTAAGCTGTGAACTTTGTTGGGGATCACTCAAGGTCTTTTGACTGATATTATTCATGTATTGAAAAACATGAGTGGTGATTTGTAGGGTTTTCTGGTTAATTGACTGGCCTTCCGGTGTCTTTAAAAATTTTAAATAGGCTTGGACTTCTTCTTCACTAAGTGCATCGGCGTAGATTTTTTCAATCGCCTGAATGGTTTCAGGTCGGGCAAACATTTTTGCACTGGTTTCTTTGAGCAGTTGACTCAGTTCCAGCACCGCAAGATGCTCTTGGGTAGTGGTGAGTTTATCTTTGCCCAGCACTCGTAACAGGATATTTTCAGCTTCAAGATCCAGTGTGGGCTGCATTTCATCCAGTGAGGTATTTAGGGCATGTTCAAGGTCGCTGAGTTTGATCAGCTCTTTGATCGATTTGCTTTGTGCAGGAGATGCAAAGCTATGCTGGATATTGCCAAGTAAACTCAGACCAAGCAGCATGCTGAGTAAATATTTATTCATTTGCATTTCCTTATTCTTCTCATCTTTATAATCTAGCAGAAGCTTCAGGCAAAAAAATAGCCGAATACGATGATTCGGCTATGATTATTGTATGAGTATTATTTATGACGCAGCAGCATCAACCACTGGAATCTTGCCAATTTTAGCTTGCCAGATTTTTGGCGCGGTGGCATGAATCGAGGTACCATTTACATCAACCGCAACAGAGACAGGCATATCTTCAACTACGAACTTGTAGATTGCTTCCATACCTAAATCAGCAAAGGCCACCACTTCAGCTTCACGTACCGCTTTAGACACGAGATACGCAGCACCACCAACAGCCATCAAATAAGTTGCCTGATTGTCTTTGATTGCTTCAATTGCAGCAGGACCACGATCCGCTTTACCGATCATACCGAACAAGCCAGTTGCTTCTAGCACTTGACGGGTAAACTTGTCCATACGGGTAGCCGTTGTAGGGCCAGCAGGACCAACCACTTCATCACCGACTGGATCAACTGGACCCACGTAGTAAATGAATTTACCTTTGAGATCGACTGGAAGCTCTTCGCCATTGTTGAGCATGTCGACCATGCGCTTATGAGCAGCATCACGACCGGTATAAATCGTACCGTTCAACAATAATGTATCACCTGGTTTCCAGGCATTCATTTCTTCTTGCGTAATGGTATCAAGGTTGACGCGCTTCGATTGAGACGAATCCCAAGTCACAGCAGGGTAGTCTTCAAGTTTTGGTGCCTGAATATGTGCAACGCCTGAACCGTCTAACTGGAAATGTGCATGACGAGTTGCAGCGCAGTTCGGAATCATACCGACTGGCTTACCTGCTGCGTGGCATGGGTAATCCTTGATTTTAATATCAAGTACTGTGGTTAAACCACCAAGACCTTGTGCACCAATACCCAATGCATTTACTTTCTCGAAGATCTCGATACGGAGTTCTTCCATCTTGTTTTGTGGACCACGACGAAGTAATTCGTCCATGTTGATTTCTTCCATAAGTGCTTCTTTCGCAAGCATCATGGCTTTTTCGGCAGTACCACCGATACCGATACCGAGCATACCTGGTGGACACCAGCCTGCACCCATGGTTGGAACAGTTTTAAGTACCCAGTCCACGATTGAATCAGACGGATTCAACATCGCGAGTTTAGATTTGTTTTCTGAACCGCCACCTTTTGCAGCCACGGTAATATCGACTTTATTCCCCGGTACGAGTTTATAGTGAATGACGGCAGGGGTATTGTCTTTGGTATTCTTACGACCAAAAGCCGGATCTGCTAAAACTGAAGCACGTAGTACGTTTGAGTTCTCTAGGTAACCTTGGCGTACGCCTTCGTTGACTGCATCATCCAGACTCATGGTTAAATCAAATTTAACGTCCAGGCCAACTTCAAGGAAAACGTTAACAATCCCTGTATCCTGACAGATTGGTCGGTGACCTTCAGCGCACATACGTGAGTTGATGAGGATCTGTGCAATAGCATCTTTTGCAGCTTTGTTTTCTTCACGATCATAGGCACGGCTCATCGCTTGGATAAAGTCTTGCGGGTGATAGTAAGAAATAAACTGCAGGGCATCCTTGATTGATGTAATCAAGTCATCTTGTTTGATGATCGTTGTCATATCAAATTTCTCTTGAGCGGGCGATTAGCTGGCGGGCTAAATTATATGACAAAAAGGAATGATTGTGGGAGTTTTAGCTTAGATTTGGCGAAAGGTCTAACAATGAAAACCGAACGTAAGAATATATCAGGAGAAATTTCTGTTTTAGTTTTTTCGGATTTGCGAAGGCGAATAACCAAACTGCTTTTTAAAACGATTGCTAAAATGACTGCTGGAGCTAAAGCCATATTGGGTGGCAATTTCAGTCAAATTCAGACTGCTGCTGTGTAATGCCTGATGTGCCAGTTCAAGACGACGTTGCATCACATACTGATGCGGAGGCATCTGCATTGACTGTTTAAACATATGGGCAAAATGATACTCGCTGAGTTGTGCTTGCTGAGCCAGATCCGATAAGATCAGACTTAAATGGAGATGTTGATCAATCCACTCTAGCAGCTGTTTGAGGATATAAGGTGAGAGTCCCCCTTTAACTTCAGGCGCTTGCCATTGGGCATGACTGTAATTTTTGATCAGATGATTCAGTAATAGCGTGGTTGCGGTACTCATCTGCAAATGGTTTTCACGTTCTTGCCAGGCACCATTGAGTAAAAAATGCCGATAGAGCATGGAAATTTGCGGGTCCGCTACAAAAATCTGCGGATTAAGGGTGATCTGGCTGGGTTCGCGATCCCAGACTTGTTCAGCCACGCGTTGTAAGTGCTGTTCGGTATAGTACAAATGTACAAATGTCAGTGGATCACGTAGATCCCAGGTCGATTCAAAATCCTGTGGCATCAGGCACATCCGATCAGGTCCACCCCCATTGTGCCAACCTTGCGCTGTCTTTTGATAGCTTTCATATCCCCCTTGAACATACATGCTTAAGGTATGGTGATTACTACAGACACTGACACGATCCTGATTGTTTTGCCACATGGCCAACTGCATCCCCGAACCCAGTTCTACCGAGTTGAGCAATTGCGCTTTATATTGCTGTAATTGATCTAGAATCTGATATTTCATCTTCTATACGCAGTGCCAAATATGATCCAGTTAAGTGTAGAACGTTCAGCCAGTTTTGTCATCTGGTCAAAAAAATCCGAGAAAAACGCAAATCCATGATAAGCACCGCAAGATTGTGCAAGAACTCGGGCCATCAAATCTCGCAAAATAATCGTCCTGGTGATTAAGTTGGGTTTAAAAGAGATGAATGCGCTGTTATATGCTTTGGTTGTGGTGATTTGGGGAACCACATGGATTGCCATTACCTTGCAACAACAAAGTGGAATTTCAGCCAATGTTGCGGTGTTCTGGCGTTTCTTTATCTCAGCACTGGTGTTATTTGGTTTTATTGCGATCAGCCGGAAATTGCAAAAGCTGGCAGCTAAAGATCACTTATTCTGTATGTTGCAGGCCTGCTGTATTTTCGGCTTTAACTTTGTCTGTTTCTACTATGCGGTGCAATATATCAGCAGTGGTTTAGAAGCGGTCATTTTCTCGATGGCGGTGATTTTCAATACCCTTAATGCCCGATTATTTTTCTCTCAGCAGGTTTCTTCACGCTTTTATCCTGCCGCCTTACTTGGTGTGCTGGGAATTATTGCCTTGTTCTGGCATGACGTGGTAGGCACCACTCTAAATCGCAATACCTTGATCGGTATCGGGCTATGTATCCTAGGCACCTATGGTTTCTCTTTGGGGAATATGATTAGTACCCGGCATCAGAAATATGGACTGGATATTTTTACTACCAATGCCTATGCCATGTTGTATGGTTCATTATTGATGGCTTTGATCTCATGGTTTAAACAGGACAATTTTTTCCCGAGCATGTCCTTCAGTGCAGTCAGTGCCTTGCTGTATTTAGCAATCTTTGGCTCGGTGATCGGCTTCACTGCCTATTTCTTTCTGGTGGGGCGTATTGGTGCAGACAAGGCGGCGTATAGTACTTTGCTGTTTCCTTTGGTGGCTTTGGTCATCTCGACGGTATGGGAAGGTTATCACTGGCAAATGAATGCTGTCATCGGGGTGATTTTGATTCTATGCGGTAATGCAATTTTCTTTGTGAAGGGGCCGCAGTTCAAAAGAATTGGGGTTTCAAAACGTGCGTAATTAAAACATCTACAATAAAAAAAGCCATCTACTCTTTATGGGTGTAGATGGCTTTTTTATGACTCTATAATCAATTTAATCTTGCTGTTTGGCCTGAATCGCGGTCAAGGCAATAGTAAACACAATATCATCCACCAATGCCCCACGGGACAAGTCATTCACGGGTTTGTTCAGACCTTGTAACATCGGACCGACACTGACCACATTCGCTGCACGTTGCACCGCTTTATAGGTGGTATTGCCTGTATTCAGGTCCGGGAAGATAAACACATTGGCACGGCCCGCCACTTGAGAATCAGGCGCTTTCTGGCGACCGACGCTTTCAACTGAAGCGGCATCGTATTGCAATGGTCCATCGATCAATAAATCCGGGCGACGCTGTTGTGCAATTTTGGTGGCTTCAGCCACTTTTTCGACATCAGCCCCTGTGCCCGAAGTTCCTGTCGAATAGCTGATCATGGCTATACGCGGATCAAGACCGAAAGCTTTAGCAGAATCTGCTGACTGAATGGCAATTTCAGCCAGCTGTTCGGCATCTGGATCCGGGTTAATGGCACAGTCACCATACACATAGACTTCATCTGGCAACAGCATAAAGAAGATCGAGGACACCAGTGAATAGTTTGGTGCTGTCTTGATCAACTGAAATGCAGGACGCACGGTATTGGCGGTGGTATGAATCGCGCCAGAAACCAGACCATCAACTTGATCCAGCGCCAGCATCATGGTGCCAAGCACTACGGTATCTTGTAACTGTGCTTTGGCTTGTAAGGCATCCAGCTTGCCTTTACGCAGTTCCACCATCGGTTCAATATATTGGTCGCGGATGCGATCCGGATCAATAATTTCCAAGTCCTCGGGCAGTTGAATACCTCGTGCTTTTGCCACTTCTGCCACTGACTCCGGTTTTGCCAATAACACACATTGCGCAATACCACGAGTCTGGCAAATTACTGCGGCCTGTACGGTACGAGGTTCATCACCCTCAGGTAATACAATCCGTTTCTTGGCCGAAATCGATTTCTGTACCAGTTCATAACGGAAAGCAGACGGTGACAGGCGAGGGTGTAAATTGTTCTGGGTATGTTGATCAAGCCAGTGATTATCAATATGGCTGGACACAAAACGCGTCACTTGTTCGGCACGTTCGGTATCATCAATTGGAATTTCATTGCCAAAACGATGTAACAGTTGCGCCGTTTCCAAAGTGTCTAAAGGCGTGTGCAAAATAGGCAGGCCTTGTTTAATCGCACTTTGGCAAAACTCAAGCACATTGCTTGCTGGGGCTGCTTGCTCAGTTAAAACCAGACCCGCGAGCGGTGTCCCATTACTACTGGCAAGACTCGCTGCCAAGAGCGCATCGGTGCGTTGTGAGGCGCTAATAATTAGTTCACCCGCAACAAACTTATGTAACTCAGATTCGATATTGGATGCAATTAAACTGGTATGCAGAATGCGACGTTGTTTGGCTTCACCTTGATGCAACCAGGTTCCTTTAATCACGGGGGCAATATCCAGACTACGCGGTACACTGAGAATATTACTGAAGGGCACCAGTCCAATAATCGGCAGGTCATTGCTGCCCATATAACGATTATAACGTTGCAGTTCCAGGGCAAAGGCTTCGATATGCTGGTCCAGTCGCAAGTTTGGATCCAGCGTCACTGGAATTTCTGCGGTGCCTTCTGGAAGTCCTTTGGTGCGCATAAACAGCACGCCAGTGGTCCGCGCCGATGCGGCGCCGCCAAACTGGCGTAAATGGGCATCGACTTTTTCCGCTGTTTTACGAGGATCGGCCAGATCGGCAGTACTGACCAGAACCACTTGGGCATCGAGTGCTTGCGCGAGTGCTGCATTGATTTCGCCGGCAAAATGATCTTGCCCATTCGGCACTAGCCCTTCAACAATAATCACATCATGATTGGCGGTAATCTGGCGATGCAGTGCTACGGCTTCTTCCAGCAATTCATCGGTTTCGCCCAAGGCAATCAGCTGGGTCAGTTTTTCATAGCTAATCGGTTCAACCGAAGGGTGTTGAAATAAATGATGGTAGAGCGTGGTGGTGCGATCTACAGGCGCATCGGCAATCTGTGAAAATGGCTTGAGGAAACCCGCATTGATCCCTTTACAGTCCAGCGCATAAATCATGCCGAGACAGGCAGAGGTTAAACCAACACCTTCCCCGGTAGGGATGAGTAAAATCGTATTCATACTGACTTTGTCACTCTTTTATATTTCTGAATAAATTAAGCGTTTGGCTCAATCACTTGACGGGTTTCTTTGGCAATACGGCCTTCTTCATCGGTTGGAATGACCCAGATTTGTGGGCCCGCGCCATTATCAATACGGCCTTCGCTACCGCGTGCCAAAGCATCATTTTTCTCTTTGCTAAACTGCAAACCAAAGTGAGATAAATAGCCCAAGGTTTTTTCACGGACATAGGCTGAGTTTTCGCCAATACCGCCTGTGAAGACTAAACCATCCAGACGTGGCAGACCACAACTTAAAGCAGATAAGGATTTGGCCAGACGATAGCAGAACACTTCAATCGCGAGCGTTGCATCTTCATGTCCATTTTCAGAGGCTTCTACCAAGGTGCGCATGTCATTGGATAAGCCCGACAAGCCGAGTAAACCGCTTTCTTTATTGAGCATGCTGTCAATTTTCTGGATATCCCAGCCCAGATTGCTGGCCAGGAACAGATGCAGACTTGGATCGACATCACCGCTACGGGTACCCATGACCACGCCTTCAAGCGGGGTCATGCCCATAGAGGTATCGACACTATGTCCATTCCATACGGCACAGGCTGAGCTACCGTTACCTAAGTGGGCACTGAGCCAGCCACCCTGATTCTTGTTGCCCGCCAGTTCGCTGGCACGTTCAGTGACATAGGCATGGCTGGTGCCGTGGAAGCCATAACGGCGCACTTGATGTTCGGTATATAAATATTTTGGCAGTGCATAACGATAAGCGTGTTCAGGCATGGTTTGATGGAACGCGGTATCAAAGACAGCCACCTGTGGCAGTTGCGGGAATAAGCGCATGGTGGCTTCAATCCCGATGAGGTGTGCCGGATTGTGTAAAGGGGCAAGCGGTGTCGCGGCTTCAATACGTTCAACTAGTTCAGGTGTAAGCAGTTCTGCTTTGGTGATATTGCCGCCGTGCACCACACGGTGTCCAATCGCTTGCGGATTATAGTTGGCTAAACGTGCCAACAATGTTTCCAATGCTTTGGCGTGATCTGCATAAGGAATTGAAAGTTCTAACGGTTCGCCACCCAGGGTGACGCCTTTAATACGGGCATCTGCTGCGCCCAGATTTTCTGCCAAACCATAAATACGATCTTCACGGCGTTCCGAGATCAGTGCGTATTTGATTGATGATGAACCACAGTTAATTACTAATACAGATATAGCCACGTTTGAACACCTAACAGATTTTAAATTTTATGATGAACACTCTGATCTTGCTGCAATGCATGAGCAGTGGAATCAAGCGCAATGTTTTAACATGGGATGTCATCTTGGCGAAGATAGACTTTAGCCTATACAACCCGTTTATAAATCAACCTCATCAGTATAGGCGGGAAATCATATCTTCTTTTAATTGGTCTGTAGGTTTTATCATTATTTTTGTATGCAAGTATATAAAAACACGATAAAGATCAATTAAGTGGCCTTTATCGTGTTGCTGTGTTGCAATAGGTGTTTCTATTATTGGCGGATTTGACCGTCGCCAAACACAATCCATTTTTGAGAAGTTAAACCTTCTAGGCCAACTGGGCCGCGGGCATGGATTTTATCGGTTGAAATCCCGATTTCTGCACCTAAGCCATATTCAAAACCATCGGCAAAGCGTGTAGACGCATTGATCATGACTGAGCTTGAATCAACACGTGCCAAGAACTCACGGGCTAGACTAAAGTTTTCGGTGATAATGGCATCGGTATGGTGTGAACCATACTTATTGATATGCTCAATCGCTTCATCCATACCCGTGACTACTTTGACTGCAAGAATCGGTCCGAGATATTCGGTATACCAGTCTTCCTCTGTCGCTGTTTTTACAGATACACCTAGGATACGTTGGGTTTCTGCACAGCCGCGTAGTTCAACCTGCTTTTCAGCATACAGCTCGGCAATTAGAGGGAGGAATTCTTCTGCAATCGCTTCATCAACCAGTAAGGTTTCCATGGCATTACACACGCCATAGCGATGGGTTTTGGCATTCAGGGCAATCGGTAAGGCTTTTTGCAGGTCGGCTTGGGCTTCAACAAATACATGACAGTTGCCATCTAAATGTTTAATCACAGGAATACGGGCTTCATTGCTGATACGTTCAATCAGGCTTTTACCACCACGCGGTACGATCACATCGACAAACTCGGTCATGGTAATCAGATGGCCAACCGCGGCACGATCTGGGGTGTCAATCACCTGTACCGCATGCTCAGGCAAGCCTGAAACCTGTAAGCCATGCTGGATCGCAGTTGCAATGGCCTTGTTAGACTCGAGCGCTTCCGAACCGCCACGTAAAATAATCGCGTTGCCAGATTTTAACGCCAGGGATGCCGCTTCAAGCGTTACATTCGGTCTTGATTCGTAAATCATTCCGATCACGCCTAAAGGCACACGCATTTTACCCAACTGGATACCCGATGGACGGTAAGCCAGGTCAGTAATTTCCCCAATCGGGTCCACCAGACTAATGACATCTTTTAAACCTTGCAGCATGCCTTTAAAGCGTGCCGGAGTAAGCTCTAGACGATCCAGCAGGGCGCTGTCCAGTTGACGCTGGCGACCATTGTCCATATCAATTTGATTGGCCGCTAAAATCTGGGCCTGATTATTTTCCAAAGCGGTATAGATC
Source organism: Acinetobacter sp. WC-323 (assembly GCF_000314615.1). Lineage (NCBI taxonomy): Bacteria > Pseudomonadati > Pseudomonadota > Gammaproteobacteria > Moraxellales > Moraxellaceae > Acinetobacter > Acinetobacter sp. WC-323. Next base: position 17,078 of record NZ_AMZS01000034.1, on the reverse strand, counting down.
GCAGACAAGGCATGATTTTTCAAATGCGTTGAGGCACTGGTTAACATACGAGATGCCTGACGTGCCTGGGCACCGACCTGTTGCATATAATTTTGAATAGAGTCTTGCATAGCAGTTTGATATTTGCATGTATTTATAAAGATAGTAACAGTCAAATGCTGAACAATGAATAGGCGAAACTGACAATTCAACAAATTATAAAACGTTAATTGGCGCAAAATTTTTTATTTTAGTGCGATGAAGATATTGAATCTAAAGCCAAGACTACATATTTTGCAAAAGATTATTCATTTAAACAAGATGAGTGGTTAAGGAAATGATTGCGTATAAAACGTGCATACGTATAGAATGAAAAAGTATAGGATAAATGTAATACAAATTTTATAAATTTGTTAACTTGCAAGAGCAAATCGCTGAAAATGAGATGCTTGCAACAGAAAAATAAACAAGGATGGAGGAAGGACATGAATTCCATTATCCAAATGGACTCGGATATAAATCATACCTACACAGGCTTTGGTTTTTTCGACATTTACAATAAAAACAGTTTTAAGCAGCCAGCACGTACCACGTGGATTGATGGCTGGAAAATTGAATATATGGCTATTGCAGATCCTAAAACGATCTATAACACGCCAATTGTAATTGTCGGGGGCGCATTTCAAAATTTTAACTCTTATAAGTATTGTGTTGAGCAACTCTTTGAGAGTGGTCCTGTGATTTTAATCGATTTACCTTCAATGGGCGCGAACCAGCAGATTCGTAATGTTGATACTGGTGAATCTGCTGGAATTCTGGAACTGCCTGATTTATCAAAAATGCTCGGTCAATGGCTGGATATTGTTGGAATTGATAAGGTTTCGATGATGGGAATGTCATTGGGGTCGGTGGTCGCTTCTTCATTTGCCGATCAACGTCCAGAACTGATTGACCGCATGGTGTTGATGGGAGTGATGCAAAAGACCCGTAAAAGCTGGCGTATGCTGCTGGAAGAGTCTTTGCATTTAATGCGTGAAGATCGTATGGAAGAGTTTGGTCAGGCGGTGATTCTCTATCTTGTCAATCATGCCAAATTGGACAAGACGCGCATGTCACCAACGGCCAAGCGTCTGTTCTTCAAACAGATGGCAGAGTTTAGTGCCACAGAGCGCGAGCGTTATGAAATTAACTGCAACCGTTTATTGCGTTTAAGCGATGTGCCGGTTCCACAATGTAAGACCTTGGTTGCAGCCGGACAATATGACAGCTTTACCTTGCCGCATGAAAATGCCGATTTTGCCTTGCAATGTCAGGATATGCAGTTTGCCTTGATTGCCAATGCAGATCATGTACCGCAATTGCAACGCCGTAAAGAAACCATGAATCTGTTTACCACCTTTTTAAAAGGGGAGTCCATCGACAATCTGGATGGTATCATTCCGATGAACCGTGAACAGATGCAGCAGATGGAACGCCGTGGTGAAGAACGGATCGCAGTATTACAACCTGAAAGTAAACTGACCCATCGTCATTTGAATACTGAAGCAGCGGTGAGCATTGTGGATATCACCTTCTTTGGCGTGTACTTAAAACTTCACCAGCTAGAGCAGCTTGACTATATCCGTCAGCATCCACGTGACTTAGCCCTGCATTTAACAGATGAAGAAGGCGAGTTTAAAATTGAATGTTTAATCTTTGATGCAACTGAGCAAGGACTGCGCATCTTGTTTAAACATGGTAGTTTTGATATTGCAGAGCGTTTGACCCGTTTTATTCAACGCCAGAAGCCAACTGAATAACACGTATTGTGGCATTAAAAAAGTGGCAATTTGCCACTTTCTTTTTGGCTGATGTTATTGATTGCTCGCCTGAATCATCCAGACCAGGTCTCCTAAATGTTGCTCTTTGTTTTCTAACGCGGTGTGCTCAAAAAATTGCTTGGGTTGTAGGACCTCAACCTGATGAAAACCGGCTTCCTGAAAAAAGTGTTCGACTTCAGCAGGGGTTTTAAAATGAAAACTAAAGGCACTGCGAGACATCCATTTCAGCAAGCGGCTGCTGTTCCAGATAATCGTCGCCAGTTTATTTTGGGTTGGTTCCGGATAGATATCGGTTAAATAGTGCAATGTTTTAAAGTCTTGACCATAGTGGGCAATCGCTTGAATGAGTTGTTGTAACAATGGTTTTTCAAAGTAGTTGATCAACCCTTCACTAATGACCACCAATGGGCGTTTGGGATCAAAGATTTCAAATGCTGAGGCAAATGCTTCCGTAAACAGGTCTAGCGATAATACAGCATCGCTATGACTTTCAATTTGCTGCAATGCCGCCTGTTTGGTGACCGCCATATCCGGTAAGTCCAGTTCACGATATGTGATTTCTGGATAATGTTGTCTAAACCACCAGCCACGTGGTGATAGGCCACAGGCAATTTCTAGCACTTGTAGATCAGGATGTTGTTCAATCAATTTTTTTAAATGGCTATCCAGCATGCTGTGACGTTGTTTGAGTGTAGTACGCATGCTGCCACCGACATATTTTTCCGCCCAGCTTTCGATGGGATGGACTAAGGCGGCGAGTGTTTTGCCTTTTTTTGTTGCCAGCGCCGGATGTGAGATCCCCATTTGATACCAGATATAGCCTGTGTAGTGTGCAGTAAATGAAATATGGCGATGTTTTGAAAGTTGTTGTGTCATTTGTCCTAGACTCTATTTTTTCCTAATTTAGATATAAAATTCATCTCTTTAAAATACAGAGTGCTTTGACTACATCTTGATTTAGGCTTGTTATTTACTATTGTGGGGCGGCATGGATGCCGCCGTTGGGCTGGGGTTACAAGGATGTACCCTCAGCCTAACAAAGGATTTTTGCTTACTTTTCATCCCTGAAAAGTAAGTCGAGCCGAAGGCCAAATCCTTTAATCAGATGAGCACTCGGCAAGATTCCATCGTGTGAATAGAACAATTAAAAATCTAATCAAAGTTAGAACGAATTCTTAAATTCTTCAATGACTTTTCTGACGTTATGCCAGTTTTCATCGTCTAAGGTTAAGGTAGTACCGATTTGGATATTTGGAATCTTACCGCGCATACGTTCTAGGCGTTGCTGGTTTGGTAAAGCCAATGTTTGAATGCCCTCCAATGCGCTACACGCGGCAGCACGGTCATTACACACCAGTCCCATATCACAGCCTGCATTTAACGCGGCTTGAATACGTGCATCTGCACCACCAGCGACACAGGCAGCTTGCATACTCAAGTCATCTGAGAAAAGTACGCCGTCAAATTTAAGTTGTTGACGTAAGATTTGTTGTAACCAGAATGGTGAGAAACCTGCCGGATTTGGATCAACCTGATCATATATCACATGCGCAGGCATCAAGGCATCCAGTTGTGGCATCAGCTTGATAAAGCTTTGCATATCTTTGTCATAGATTTCCTGATAAGAGCGGCTGTCGATTGCTGCGGCAACGTGCGAGTCAGCCTTCACTGAACCATGACCAGGGAAGTGTTTACCTGTTGTCGCCATGCCTGCTTTTTTCATACCGCGCATAAAGGCATCGGCAAGTGGAACGATGTCCTGCATATTTTTGGCAAAGCCGCGATCACCAATCACATCACTGACATCATTCAGGTCTAGAACGGGCGCAAAGCTGAAATCAATACCGACCGCCAATACTTCCGTTGCCATGAGCCAGCCGCATTGTTCAGCCAGCTCAACTGCCTGTTCAGGATGAGTGAGATAACGCTCACCTAAGCGCCCCATAGCGGGTAACAAGGTAAAGCCCTGTCTTAAACGCTGTACACGGCCACCTTCCTGATCGACAGCAATCAGAATTTCTGGACGGACCTGACGCATATGATCGGTTAAAGCACGGACCTGTTGAGGGGATTCAATGTTGCGCGCAAATAAAATCATGCCGCCGACTTGCGGAGCTTGTAATAGTTCAATATCTTCTTGGGTGAGTTCTGTGCCAGCAATATCTAGCATCAATGCGCCGATCATAAGGATTCCGTTTGAATTTTGATGAAAAAAACGATAGCTAAATTGTGCAATGATTTGCTACATTTTGTCAGTACAGAATATGATAAAACTACATGATATTGATGATAAGTGCTTATTGGTCATTTATTTATGACGACTAATCAGTACTGCAAGTTGGTAAAGTATCGAATGAAATGTGTTCATATTGACAGTATCAGCGTGTAATAATTGCCATATCCAAGGAAGTACCAAAATTTTATGAAACTTCAAATGATAGCGTGTGCAGTTGCAATTGCGACTGGTGGTTTATTTTTCTCTCACACCATGAATGAGGCGTTTGCGGCGACAGAAACACCAGTGGTTTCGACCGTTATCAAGCCAACACAAGAACAAGCGCTCGTATCACGTCAGCTCGCAACCTTGGTTGATCGCCAGCATTATTTGAATATGCGTTTAGATGCAACCACGTCAAACCGTATTCTGGATATGTATCTCGACAGTCTTGATCCAGATCATTCATTATTTTTAAGCGGTGAAGTTGCAGACTATAAGAATAAGTATGGTTCCACTTTTGGTAGCTCATTAAAAGCCGGTAACTTAACCGGGCCTTTTGCTATTCATGCGCAATATCGTGACCGTTTGAAACAATTCTATGAGTTTATGTTGGCCGAATTGAAGAAGCCGCAGAACCTGAATCAGAAAGATGTCTATCTGGAAACCGATCGTGAAAAAGCGCCTTATTTCCAGACGGCTGCTGAACAACAGGCACATTGGCAGAAAATGCTGGTGTCACAGCTGATCAATTTGACCATTAGCAAAGAAGAAGAACAGGCCAAGCAGAAAGCATTAAAGGCAGATCCATCGCTTGCCAATGGTCAGGACTTGACCGGTCCGGAAGATTTAACCCCGGTTCAGACTTTAACCAAGCGCTATACCCGTCAGTTAGAACGTATTGGTCGGGTCAAGAGTGACGATGTCCTCGACAAAACCCTGAATGCGATGATGGCGACCTATGATCCACATAGTAACTATTATCCGCCCATTGATGCGATGGAATTGAATCGTCAAACCACCTTGCAACTTGAGGGCATTGGGGTTTCGATCCGTCCAGAACGCGGCAATGAAGATTACACCAAGATCGAGACCATCGTTGAGGGCGGTCCGGCAAGTAAATCAGGTCAGGTGAAATCAGGCGACCGCATCATTGGTGTCGCTCAAGACGGCGATAAAATGGTGGATGTGATTGGCTGGCCGAGCTCGGAAATTGTGGGCTTGATTCGTGGTAAACGTGGCACCAAGGTGGTAGTGCGTCTACTAGGTGCAGGGGCACCGATGAGTCAGGCACGTAATGTCACCTTAACGCGCGACATTATTCAGGAAGAAGATGCCGGTGTTCGTTCGCGTACGGTTGAAATCACTCGTGATGGTAAAAAACACCTATTTGGCGTACTTGAAATTCCTTCGTTCTACTTTGATTATCGCTCACGTCGTGCGGGAACCGAGTACCGTTCAGTCTCAGAAGATACGGCTAAAGCGCTGGAATCACTGAAAGCACAGAAAGTAGAAGGGGTACTGGTGGACTTGCGTAATGACCCGGGTGGTTCTTTGGAAGAAGTTGCGCGTATGCTGGGTCAGGTAATCAAGTCAGGGCCAGTGGTTCAGATCCGTGATGGCAATGGTAATGTCAATGTCTTTGAAGATACCGATGGTGGCGAGCAGCTTTATGCAGGCCCGATGGCAGTATTGGTCAACTTGGCATCGGCTTCTGCCAGTGAAATCTATTCTGCTGCGATTCAGGACTATGAGCGTGGCATCATTATCGGTAGCACGACTACAGGTAAAGGTACGGCTCAGGTGCAACTGGATTCTCTTGCTTATGGTCAGGCAACCCTGACACAGCGTAAGTTCTACCGTATTACTGGTGGAAGTACGCAAAATAAAGGTGTAATCCCAGATATCAAACTGGTGGATATCTACAATGAGGAGTTTGGTGAGCGTAAAGCCAAAAATGCCTTGAAGTGGGACACCATTCCAACCGCACCATTTAAGCGGGAAGGTTCAGTTCAACCGTATATTGCCAAGTTAACGGAAACATCTCAGCAACGTGTTGCAGCAGATTCACAGTTCAAGTATCTAGAAGCGCGCAAAGCGATTGCCAAGAAAACCTCTGATCAGAAGAAAGTGGTACTGGATATCAACCAGCGCCGTGCTGAACTGATTGATCTGGAAAAACAAACCTTGAATGCTGAAAACCAGCGTCGTGCGGCAACAGGGCAGGCACCTTATGCCAACTGGGAAAGTTATCAGGCTTCGATTGACGCCTTGGTTGAATCTCGGGCCAAGATGAAAGCACATTTACGTCCGCCATTGCCTGAAGAAGAAACCTTTATTACAGAAGCGGCAAATGTCCTTTTAGATTATGCCAAGCTGCAAAATCGTTAAGTTGATATGGTTTTAAATAAAAAGCCCTGTTTGATACAGGGCTTTTTATTGCTGTTTTAATAGTGATTTTAATCTGGACCTATAGATGTCAGCATCATCAGATGCTGGCGTAATTTGATGGTTCTAAATTTTAAATAAGCATCCCTATCCATTGTTCAGTATAAAGACGCTTTGGGCTTAAATGACCAGAGCAGTGCTGCTGCATGATCCGAGTAATCTTTTCTACCTGTTTTAGCAACAAGCGCTATTCAGTGCGTATCCAGATTTGAGTACGACCCAGCGCAGAAATCCCCAGATAACCCCGTAAATGCAGACGTTTGCCATTGGCGCTTAATTTGGCTTTCATGCTGTAAATCTTGCCTGTATTCGGGTCCAGAATACGTCCACTGGTATAGTTAAGACCTTCACTATGTTTCAAGCCTGTCACCACATCCAGTCCAATAATCGGTTTATTGGTATAAGGTGCAGGGCAGTCCACACAGATTTCCTTGGGTACATAACCTGTCCGTGGGGTAATTTTCACAACTTTACCTGTATAGGTGCCATTGGCCTCTTGGCGAATTTCAACGATCCCTTTAGGTGCGCCTGTTTTATCATCGATACTTTGCCAGAGACCGGTGATGTCTTGGGCAAAGCTAAAGCTGCTGATCATGGTTAAAAATAAAATACTGGTTAAGCTTTTACTCATTATTAAAAATCCGTTTAACACTCATTTTTATTATGTAGGATATCTAATAAGCGATTCAATCATTATTTTACATTTGTATATTAATATTTGAAAATTCAATAATTTTTAATTTTTTGATTAAAAAAGCCTCTCCATTTTTAAAGAATGAAGAGGCTTTTTAAATTTATTTAAATATACGTCGGGCCGTTTGATGCTCCCTACAAATATTTACTCTGCCCGAATCCAGATCTGATTCCGGCCTAATGCAGAAACACCCAAATAACCGCGTAAATGCAGACGTTTACCGTTGGCACTGAGTTTGGCTTTCATACTGTAAATTTTACCTGTATTCGGATCGAGAATCCGGCCATGGGTATAATTCGAACCATCACTGTATTTTAAACCGGTGACCACATCCAGACCGACAATCGGTTTGTTGGTGTAGGGTGCAGGGCAATCTACACAGGTTTCTTTAGGTGTATAGCCAGTACGTGGTGTTATTTTTACAACTTTTCCGGCATAGGTACCATTCGATTCTTTACGAATTTCCACCAGTGCCTTCGGTGCTCCGGTTTTGTCATCAATACTTTGCCAGAGCCCCGTAATATCTTCTGCAAAAGTAAAACTGCTGATTGCAGTCAAGCATAACGCCCCGATTAATTTTTTCCCCATTATTAAAAATCCTTTTAATATTCAAGCATTCATTATGAAGGATTTTTGACAACCAGTTCAACCTTTAACTGATATTTGTGGCAAATTTTAAGATAAAGATAAAATAAAAGTCGGCAGCCAGATTGCGGTAAATACGCCATTCACAGCCATACCGAATGCAGCATATCGGCCCGCAACAGGTCCACGTTGCCATGCCTGTGCAGTACCAATGGCATGTGCTGCCAGACCTAGGGCCAGGCCCGAAGCACGTTCATCATGGATATGTTTTAAGATGAATGGTGAGAATGCAGCCCCAATCACACCGGATAGAATCACAATCAGGGTTACCATCATTAAAGGGGCATGTAGCAGGGTTGCAATATTCAGTGCGATGGGTGTGGTTACAGCACGGGTAGCAAATGCCAGAATGGTCGGTTCGGACATATGCAGCAAATACGCTAGTCCCATCGGTAAAGCCACTGCACTGATACTTGCGAAACACAAGATACCGATCATGGATTTAAGCGGTAAGTCATCATAGCGCATCGCAGCCAGAGGAATCGCCAAAGCCACCGTGACATAGCCGAGCAGGTGATTAAAAACATTATTCACATGATCCATGTACTGCTGATAGGGAATCCCGAAAATGGCTAAGAACGCGATGACAATAAACATGCCGAAAACGATTAAGGGAATCTGTGGAAATTTCTGATTCAGCGGTTTGGCCAGAAGATAACTGATCAAGGTAATGATAAAGCCATAGATAACCATAGACATCAATCAGCTCCTTATAACCAACGCTTCGCCATTTTGGCATAGATCCATAATGGCAATAATGTACTGAATGTTAAAACAAATAGAAAGGCAGGAATTTCCTTGCCCATATGCACCAGCATGATTAACGAACCGGCACAGATGGGTAAAAAGGCAAACGCACTTTCTTTCAAGATTTTATTGTTGGTATCAATCAGACGATTGGAGATTTTTTTAAAGCGTCTCCAGATCAATAAGGTGATTAACAGACTAATCAGTCCGACCAGATTGCCCAGTTCGGGATGACCAAAAGCCGTTGTGATCGCGACAGCTCCTTCACGATAGCCAATAATTAATAAAATCGTGCCAAACCAAGCTGTCCAATCAATATTCTTCATTTTATTTGTTACTCTCGTTAATCTAAACGATGGCTGATCGCAATTAGGATGAGTGAGGGCCGATCTCAAATTCTTCCAAAGGTCGCTGGAATAGGGAAGCTTTTTTTCCCAGTATTTCGTCTAATGGCAAATGAGCCTGTTTAATGAGTTGTTCCAGCTTATGTGGCGCAATACGGACCGACAGGTGTAAATTGCCATGATCATCATAATGTTCAGACTGAATGACATTCAGGGTATATAACTGGGTACGTAATTTCCCATAAGCAGGTTTTAACACTAAATCAAAATCTTGTAACTGGCCCAGCAGACATTGTTGTACCGCTTGCGCAAGCAACTCCAAGCCTTGTCCTGAATGCGCTGAAACATAGACCCGATCAGGCTGGTCTGCTGATTTATAAATAATTTTGGGCGCATCACCGCTCAGGTCAATTTTATTGTAAACATGCAAGATGGGTGCATCGGCACCAATTTCTTTGAGAACAGATTCAACCGCTTCAATTTGCTCTGGCATATTCGGACTGCTGCTATCAATCACATGCAGCAGTAAGGTGGCCTCTAAGGTTTCTTCCAAGGTTGCTTTAAATGATTCAACCAGATCATGCTGCAGATTTCTGACAAAGCCGACGGTATCTGCCAGTACTACCGTGCCAATACCATCCCAGTCTAAACGGCGTAAGGTTGGATCGAGGGTCGCAAACAGTTGATCTGCGGCATAGACATCACTTTTTGCCAGCAGATTAAATAAGGTTGATTTGCCCGCATTGGTATAACCCACCAGTGAAATGGTCGGGATCGCGGCTTTTTGTCTTGCAGCACGACCTTGTAGGCGGGTTTGTTGTACTTTGACCAGTTTATCCTTGAGCTGGGTAATCCGCACCCGAATTAAACGACGGTCGGTTTCAAGTTGTGATTCACCGGGTCCACGCAGGCCGATTCCGCCTTTTTGCTGTTCCAGATTACCGGTAAAGCCACGAATCAGGCGAGTGGATAAATGTTTGAGCTGGGCCAGTTCGACCTGTAATTTACCTTCATGGGTCCGCGCGCGTAAGGCGAAAATGTCCAGAATTAACCCCGTGCGGTCAATCACACGACATTTCAAGATTCGTTCCAGGTTACGTTCCTGGGCGGGTGACAGGGAATGGTCAAAAATAACCAGCTCAGCTTCGAGACTTTGTACCAGTTCGGCGATTTCATCGACTTTACCTGAACCAATAAAAAATTTCGGGTCAGGTTTATTGCGTTGTACCACAAGATGTTCAAGGATTTCAGCGCCAGCGGATTGAGCAAGCAATCGAAACTCTTCAGCATCAAGATCATCGAGGAGCTGAACAGACACACTGACTAAAATTGCCCGTTCACCGCTTTGACGCTGCTCAAAATTTTCCACGCGACTATGTAATCCTTATTTTTAAAGTCTTATTCTAGAATAAACTTCAAGCAAAGGGCAAAGCCTTACACGATTTATATGACATTACGACGTAAAAGCTCAATGAAACCGACCAGTGTGCCCATATATAGAATTGACCAGCCGAGAAACATTCTCAGTGCATAGCCATAGGGAACTGTGGTTTGGTTTGCTGATGTTGTGCTTTGCGGATTCATCACATCACCTTTTAATCAATAAATTCGATTTATTTATAGTAATTGATCAGATAAACCTTTTAAAATTGAAAAAAATTATGCTCGCATTCGTTTTTTATGATGCAGATAACTTCTATAAGTCGATATCGGCATGATATAACTGGATGAATTCAATGCACATGTGCATCTATGCGTACGGTTTTAATGATTTATGACTCAAGAAGTAACAGCGGTAAATAAAACCCCATTAAATTTAATCTCTAAATTGAGTTTGTATAGTAAAAAATTAGCCTCAGGCCTGGAAACAATAGGTGAAGGCTTTTATCTGATTTACCGTCATGGTCTATATAAAGATCCCAATAATCCAGTAAATACCCGATATGTACAGTACTTCTGTCGCCGTTTATGCGAAGTGTTCAATATCGAAGTCGAAGTCCACGGGACCATTCCGCGTGAACCTGCGCTTTGGGTCAGCAATCATATTTCATGGCTGGACGTTGCGGTACTGGGATCGGGAGCACGAATTTTCTTCTTGGCCAAAGCTGAAGTTGAAAGATGGCCGATTCTGGGAAAACTGGCAAAAGGCGGTGGAACTTTATTTATCAAACGTGGATCAGGTGATTCGATCCGTATTCGTGAACAGATTACAGAATTCTTAAAACAGGATATTCCGGTTCTGTTCTTCCCGGAAGCGACCACAACAGATGGACGTAAAGTCAAAAAGGTGCATGGACGTTTATTGGGTGCGGCCATTGAGGCACAACGTCCGGTACAGGTCTGTGTGATTTGCTATGTCAACCAGAACGGAGAACTTGATCTGGTGGCGCCGTTTATTGGTGAAATGACCTTTGCAGAACATGTGCAACGTGTCTTGGAAATGCCGAAAGTTACCGCACATCTGATGACTTTACCTGCGATTTCAGTCGAAGGGCATACTGTAGATAGCCTGACCAAAGAAGTGGATCGTCAGATGCGCGCCGGTCTGGCCAAATTACAGCAGAAGGTGTTGACGGTCTTGCCAGAAACAGCCGAGTCTACATAAAGCCTTCGATTGGCAACCATGAAATGATTTTTACGCCTGCTTTTTGCCACCATTTCATCTTGGGTTCTTTGGTATAAATCAACGGACCTCTAGGTGTTTCTCTCTGCCAGGTAATTTTCTTATTGGCATCCAATACTAACCGATAGGCATAGGTTTTCAGGTTCTGATCCATGGTGGCATGCACGGCTTGTGCTAAGGGTGGGCTATTCAGCAATACCCCGATTTCAGTATTTAAATAGGCAGAACGGGGGTCAAAATTAAAGGAACCAATAAATACCTGTTTCTCATCCAGCGCCATCAATTTGGCATGCAGGCTGGAACGACTCAGTCCCTTAAGATTGACCTTGGCTTTTTTCGCTAACTCTTCGGTATGTTTATCTAAATCATTTTTATCCAATGCGGGGAGGAACTCATACAGCTGCACCCCATTTTCCAGCAGTTCCTGGCGATATTTCCCATAAAAGGCATGAACCACCGCCACGTCATTGGCTTTAAAGGAGTTGGTGAGTACTCTGACCTTGACTCCATCTTGCGCCAGTTCACTTAAAATTTTTGCGCCTTTCTTTTCCGGAACAAAATAAGCCGAGATCAGATCAATATTTTTTTCAGGCTGTTCCAGATGATTGATCAGCTGGAAATTCAAGTGCTCTTCTTTTTTGGCTTTGGATTTAATTTTATCAGGGGAGTCCTTCACCACCTCGGCCTTGACCCATTCCAGAGAAATATCCCGATTCATGAGTGAATCAATGGCTTGAGAACGGCTGGTCAGGTCGACATAATTCTGTACCGTAATCCGTTTATAGTGCTCATCCAGTTGCTGCTTTAAACTTTCATAGCTCAGTCGATGCGATTTTGGATTGACAATTTCCCTGACATCGTAGGCATATTCGTGATTCCAGTAATCATCAAACGATTTGGAAATATCATTGACGGCTGTACCGAACAGCATCACGTCCACATCGGAAAACTGGTAATTATCACTGACATTATAATACTGGTTGGTCATGTTGCGACCGCCAATCAAGGCCACCTGATGATCGGCAATAAAACTCTTGTTATGCATCCGGCGGTTAATGCGTTTCAGGTCGAGTACCATATCCAGTGCACGGTATTTACGGAACCGGTACGGGTTAAATAATTTAATTTCTATATTGGGATGCTGGGCCAGCGCCAGAAAAATACCTTCCGTATGTTTGGCATTATTATCATCAATCAGTAATCTGACTTTTACCCCACGATCAGCGGCACGAATTAAAGCGTGTAGTGCTAAAGCCCCAACTTTGTCGTTATCCCAGATATAGTATTGTAAATCCAGTGTTTTTTCGGCTTTATCAATCAAACGAAGACGCGTTGCCAGTGCTTCTAGCGGTTCATATAACACGTGATAGCCAGTCAGGTCGGGATGTTGTTCTTGTAAAGGACGGATCACCTGAGCCAAAGAAGTTTGGGTGGTATCGATCTGGGCGACAGTTTGAATGACTGGTTCCAGCTTATGCTTGGGGAGCGTACTACACCCCGTCACAGTCAACGCAATGGCGCAATAAATCGCAAGCATATTTTTATTGTAAGCGGTTGTACTTATCTTTGTATGTTTGCCATTTAAATGAGAAAATTGCGTCATAATCGTTACTGATTAAAAGTTGGGCTCGAGTATACCATTTCATCGAAAAAGATAAATATAAGATGAGACGTATGTCCCTAAAGTGAAGTTAATGAGGGCTGTAATGTCGGATTCAGATACTGTTATTGTTGGTTTTTATCTTATTTTTGCTGTTCTGGCATTGTGGGCATTGATTCAGGCCTGGGTCCATCAGGCACGTACAGAAACCATTCATCCTTTTAAAGCCTTTGTACATTTGCTTGCGTTTTATCTTTCGTATTTATTGGTCCCGCTGTGGTGCTTTAGTCTGTATGCCGGCTGGGTGGGATATTACAGCCTGCATCAGGCGGGATTTATCTTCTTGTTAAGCAGTGTGCTGATTTATGCACGCTTCATTGAACCGCATCAGATTCATATTAAACGTCATCAATACCGTCTCAATCCAAAGCGTGAGTTTACTCGTCCGGTCAAGGTCGCATTGGTGGCCGATATGCATGTCGGTCTCTTTTCTGGACACGAACGCCAGCTAAAAATCATTGTGAAGAAGCTGAATCAGGAACGACCTGATCTGGTGGTGGTGGCAGGGGACTGGACCTATGAGCCGGAAAACCGTTTGGTGCAAGAGCTGGAAGTGCTCAAACAAATTCAGGCGCCGGTCTATTCTGTGCCTGGTAATCATGACGAACAATATCCTGGCCCACCCATTCAGGCCCTGTTGAGTAAAGCGCTAGAACAGAATAATGTGATGGATATTGAAGGCAAGATTGTCGATTTTGATGAATTCCGTCTTATCGGGATTGGTGATTTGTGGGCGGGTAAGGCGAATATGCGCTTTATGCCTGAGTTGCCGCAAGACAAGCCTTGGCTGATTTTGTCGCATAATCCGGATACCGTGGATATGGTGCCTGAATTACCGACGCGTCCCCTGATGTTATCGGGCCATACCCATGGCGGGCAGATCGAACTGCCTTGGATTACCAACTATATTATGAAGCGGGTGTCGATTCTGGGACATAAAAAAGGTTTTTACACGCATGAACATGCGGATGTATTTGTGACAGTAGGAACCGGTATGGTGGGTGTACCGTTTCGCTTTAGAGTACCGCCAACAGTGGATATTATCGAATTGATTTAAATAAAAAAGCCGACTGAATTGAGTCGGCTTTTTTGTGATGGCAATGTGTTAAGGAATAATAATCACATTCACGCGGCGGTTGCTGGCACGGTTTTCATCCGAAGTATTCGGTACAAACGGTTGATTCGAGCCACGGCCGAGTACCGTTAAATTATTGGGTTTAAAACCCTGTTCGATGAAAATGGAAGAAACGCTTTGAGCACGTTCTTCTGAAAGTTTCTGGTTATATTCAGGATTGCCGATATTATCGGTATGGCCGACAATTTTTAATTTTTGCAGATCATATTTATTCAGCTGTGTGGCTAGACGTACAATCTCTTGCTGATGTTCTGGCTTGATATCGACCTTATTAAAATCAAATAGCAAACGTTCTGGTAAGCCGAGACTCCAGCCTTCATCCGTTAATACGAACCCCTCTTTTTTTAACATCTTGACCTGACGATATTTCAACGGGCCAAAACTCAAACATCCAGCCAATGTTAGGCAGAGTAACGCAATAAATGAAATTTTAATGGTGTGTGCGCGCATAACATGTCCTAAATTTCTGGTTTATAAAGAAACCAATGTGGATTTAAACTTTTAGCTTTATACATGGCTTGATCCGCTTGCATAATCAAATCTTCGGGATTCTCTGCAAACTGAGAAAAGGCAATTCCTAAGCTAAAACCAAAATGAATAATTTCGCCATTGAAATCTAAAGGCTCCTTGCAACTGGCCAGTAGACCTTCAGCAATGGTCTGTAAATGATCCGCATGATGGATAGAATGCAGGATAATAGCAAACTCATCCCCACCCAAACGGGCAATAAAATCCTCATGACGGACAGAAAGTTTTAGACGGTCGCCCATTTCTTTTAGCACCGCATCACCAGCCAGATGCCCATACTGATCATTAATCATCTTGAAATTATTATTATCAATAAAGAGTAAAGCGGAATTGTGACGATATTGCGGATTCTCAAAAATATTAAACAGCTCTTGATAGAAATAATGTCGGTTTGGCAGGCTGGTCAGTTGATCGTGATGAGCCTGAAATGAAAGTTGGCGATTTTCTTTTTGCAGATGCGTATGCCAAATCTGAATTTCTTCTAGCAGTTCATTAAATACCGCATTTAAATTCTGGAACTCTTTAATATGGTTGTTTGGAAAGCGCAGATTATAGGCTTTCTGGTCACTGACCAGCTGGGCGATATGGGTCAGCGGCTTAATCGACTGCATGATTTGGCGATAGGTAATATTCACTGACCATAATAAGGCAATCACAATAAAGAACATTGAAATTGCCAGACCAATAATAATGGTTTTCAGAAAATGTAAAATATTTTCTGAACTTCCATATAACACCAGTTCCCCTACTTTTTTCTTGTGGTGCACAATCATTAACTTCACGGGATCATGTAAAAACCAGCGATCCATCAGATCCTGCATCATGGAAGTATGGGCTATTTTTTTGGTACTTTCGGCAAGAAGCTGATGTTGAGGATCATACACATGAATCGTTCGAATGGCATGTTCACGCGTATAATCATCCAGAATCTGGTCAATCGCGCCTTTATCCCGAAACACTACGGCTGGCTGGATCCGTTCAAGCACGGTCTGGCTCAAAAGCTGCAAGTTCTGTTTGGCATAAGTTTCCATGGTAAACATGGAAATTGTGGCAAAGGTAAAAGAACAAATCACAAAGGTAATCGCAAAAATCGCAAACTGGGATTTACGGAATAATGCATGTAAGGAAGTTGACTGATATAAATTGGAAATCATCTGCACTTACTCCGCATTCTTCGCCAAGAGCAAGACTCTTGGATCGATATGAACTTTGGAATAACTCAATGCTTCCAGATTCACCTTAAAGGTCGAATAGGTTTTCTTATTATATAAGCAGAAAATACTGCCGACTTCACACGCCGGATTATTGGTGCTTAAAGAAAGTAATGAGCGAGATGGGTAAGCCTGAATCAGGTTTTGCTGTTGTTGTGGCGAGGTCGTGGTGAAATAAGCCACATGACATTCTGTTTTAGCAAAATCTCTGGCACTCACAGCCTGCACTTGATAATCGTAAGCAAGCTGACGGATATTTGACTGAAACTGGCTGGCTGCCTCTGTATTGTCAATGACACAGATAGAAGGGCGGGTGGTATTCGACCATTTACTATAACTTAATATTGATAATGCCAGCTCATAGAAGTTATGCGTCGAAATGGCATAGCAAAGCGGGCTCACAGCTACCGAAGCTGCAAGCAAGATAGATCGAGCTTTGATATTTAAAAACCGTATTTTCAATCAGAAGTGCCAAAAAGTGTGAAGCAAGAGACATATTCTACTGGACTTAATTGTTTAAAAAAAGTTCTTAATTACTCGGAAAAGGCAATAAAAGTAACTATTCAGTTCAAAAAGTATGCATTCGATCAAATAAATTAAATAAATTTAAAAAAGGGTGTTGCATCCGATCTGAAATACTGTAGAATGCACATCCATCGGCGGTGATGCAGATAAAAACTTGTTGAGAAACAAGGATTTGGCTAAAATGGTTAGATTCTTGAGTTGGTTGATAAGTTTGCTAAATATCTAAATTACCTGTTGACTTTTAAGAAATTGAGAGTAATATAGCCGACCTAGCTTGATGATGACGAATCATCGAGAAGATCATTAAGAGAATAGAAGAACAACTTGTGTGGATTTTTACTGGTTGATCGATCGAAAATATTTCATTGATTAATTGGTTTAAATTTCTCGAAGTTTATTTGAGCAAATATTAAGTCAGTAATTGATGAGCCAAGATTTGTAGCCATAAGCTACTAATGATTTTAAACTGAAGAGTTTGATCATGGCTCAGATTGAACGCTGGCG